>NZ_JBEZGJ010000122.1:0-22964 GCF_040649965.1 Micromonospora sp. NPDC048843 | reverse complement strand
GAGCCCCGCAACGGCATCGGCCCGCGCTGGGACCCGATCGGTGAGTTCCGGGACGCCACCCATGGCGCTGGTGCTCGCGGCGGCCACCCTGCGCCGACGCAGCGGCTGACCGCCAGCGTCGGGGGCGGCGGCCGGCGCGGCAGCCGACCCCGGCGTGGGCGGGCCGGCCCACGGCGGGCCGAGGCGGACGAACGAAGGGCGGCGATGACGCGGCGGACCGGCCGGCGACCCGGCAACCCGGGCACCCGGGAGGCGATTCTCGACGCGGCACGGACGGCGTTCGCCGAACGTGGCTACGACGCCGCCTCGATCCGGGGCATCGCCGGTACGGCGCAGGTCGACCCGGCGCTCGTGCACCACTACTTCGGCAGCAAGGACCAGCTCTTCCTGGCCGCGATGAACTTTCCGGTCGACCCCGGTCAGCTGGTGCCGAAGGTGCTCGCCGGCGACCGGGACGGCGTCGGTGAGCGGATGGTGCGCATCTTCCTCGGCGTGTGGGACTCCCCGACCGGCAGCGCGGCACAGGCACTGCTGCGCTCCGCTGTGAGCAACGAGTGGACCGCCCGGCTGCTGCGTGAGTTCGTCACCACCCAGGTGCTGCGCCGGGTGCTGGAGAACCTCGACGTCGACCCGGTCGAGCTACCGCTGCGGGGCTCGCTGGTGGCCACCCAGATGATCGGCCTGGCCATGATGCGGCACGTGGTGCGCCTTGAGCCGGTCGCCTCGGCGGACCCGGAAACCCTGGTGGCCGCGATCGGCCCCACCATCCAGCGCTACCTCACCGGCCCCCTGCCAAGCTGACCCGACAGCGCCCGACCGGTTAGCGCGGGGGGCGGGCGTTGGCTGTGAGTCGCAGCGGCGGCAGCAGGCGCGGCAGCTCGGCTGGGTCGGCCACCGGGCCCGGGAAGGCCAGCCGGATCCGACGCCGGGCGCCGGGTCGGCCGAGGGCCACCACCAGCCCGTAGCGGTCGATGCGCACCACCCGGGGCGGCCCGTCCGGCGTCTGCTCGGTCAACCCGAGCTGCCGGCGCAGGTACTCCGTCACCTGGGCGCCGTGGCACTCGGCGAGGTCGGCGAGCAGGCGGGCCTCGACCGGGTGCACCGGGTCGGGCTCGGCCTCGGCGTACTCCACCGGGTCGATCCGGTGCACGACGCCGGCCCGCTCCCAGCGGACCTCGACCACCTCGAAGCGGAACAGCCGGAACCGGGTGCCCAGGTCGAGCAGGTCGCCGGTCGGCTCCACAGTGGCGAACTCGACAGCCGCGTGGCGGGCCTCGTCGCCGCGCAGCTCGGCCGCCCAGCCGGACACCCAGGCGCGACCCAGGCCGGGCGCGCCGGCGGCGGGCGGCAGGTCGAGCACGTCGAGCACCACAGCCACGTCGCTGCCCCCGGCGGCAGGTTGCAGGGCGGCGGCCAGGTGGCTGGCCACCGGCACCAGCAGCAGCACCCGCCCGTCCGAGTCGGTGACGTGCCGGGCGTGGTGCGGGCCCGGCCGGTGGGCCAGGTGCACAAGGCCGGGCAGGCGGCCGGCGACGAGGGTACGGACGATCTCGGCGGAGTTGGGCCGCATGGGCGCGACCTCCTTCAGAGGTTAGGCTTACCTAACCCGGAGCCTAGAGCACCCACCCGTCGACGTCCACCACACCGCCGCACCTCACCGGGTCTGCTCCAGCCAGGAGGCGTAGAGCAGCCCGTACACCGAGTCGGCGTCGCGAACCAACTCGTCGTGCGGGCCGCGCTGCACCACCCGACCCTGGTCCACCACGATCACCTCGTCGGCGGCCTGCGCAGTGGAGAGCCGGTGCGCGATGGCGAGGGTGGTCCGCCCCCTGGTGACCGCGTCCAGCGTGCGTTGCAACCGCACCTCCGTCGCCGGGTCCACAGCGCTGGTCGCCTCGTCGAGCACCAGCAGGTCCGGGTCGGCCACGTACGCGCGGGCCAACGCGACAAGCTGCCGCTCACCGACGCTGAGCGCCTCGCCGCGCTCCCCGACCGGGGTGTCCAGGCCCGCCGGCAGACCCTCCAGCCAGTCCGACAGGCCCAACTCGGTGAAGGCGACGCTCAACTGCTCGTCGGTCAACTCCGGCCGGGCGAAGCGGACGTTGTCCCCCACCGTCGCGTCGAAGAGAAACCCGTCCTGCGGCACCATCACCACGCGGGAGCGCAGCGAGTCGAACCGGACGTCGGTCAGCGGCACCCCGGACAGCAGCACCGCCCCGGCCGACGGGTCCATCAGCCGGGTCAGCAACTTGGCGAACGTGGTCTTGCCGCTGCCCGTCTCACCGACCACCGCCACCCGGCTCTTCGCCGGGATCTCCAGGTCGATGTCGTGCAGCACCGGCGGACCACCCGGATAGGCGAACCGCACACCGGAGAACCGGATGTCCAGCGGCCCGCCCGGCAGCTCCCGCCCCTGCTCCCCCGGGTCGGCCACGTCCGGGGCGACGTCCAGCACGTCAAGCACCCGACGCCAACCGGCTATCGCGTTCTGCGCCTCGTTGAGCACCTCGGTGGCGATCTGCACCGGCTGGATGAACAGCGTCACCAGGAAGAGGAACGCGGTCAGCTGGCCGATCGACAGCGTGCCGTCCACGCCCAACAGCACGCCGAGCACCACCACGCCGGCCAGCGCCAGCCCCGCCGCCAACTCACCGACCGAGCTGCCCACGATGCTGATCCGGATCGCCCGCTGCTGCGCCAGCCGCTGCCTGTCGATCGCCTCGTCCAGCCGCCGCTCGGTGCGCCCGGCGATCCCGTACGCCCGGATCACCGGCGCGCCCACCACGCTCTCGCCGATCGCGCCGAGCAACGTCCCGGTGCGTTGGCGCACCGTCGCGTACGCGCTGCCGAGGCGACGTTGCAACTGCCGGATGACGAACACCGCCGGCAGGAACGCGGCCAACACCACAACTGTCAACTGCCAGGAGTACGCCAGCATGACGGCGGTGGTGACCACCAGCTGACCGAGGTTGACAAGCAGGATCACCCCACCCCACTGGAGGAACTGGGTGATCTGGTCCACGTCGCTGGTGACCCGCGAGACGAGCGAACCGCGCCGCTCCGACTGCTGGTGCAACATCGACAGGTCGTGCACGTGGCGGAACGCGCGCGTCCGGACGTTGGCCAGCGCCGTCTCGCTGACCGTGAACAGCCGGCGCATCATCAGGTAGCCGCAGATCGTGGTGATCGTCAGGATCGCCGCGGTGATCGCCACCACCGTCCAGACCACGTTCAGATTCAGACCACCGACGAGGCCCCGGTCGATGCCCTGCTGCACGGCGACCGGCACGGCGACCCGACCGACCATGTAGACCAACGCCAGGGCCAACGTGCCGGCCAGACCGATCCGTAGCTCCGGCGAGAGCGCCAGGCCCCGACGCAGGGTCTGCCAGGTCGTCTCCTGCCGAGCCTCCTGCTCGTCAGTCCCCGTAGTCGTCGTACTCACCGGGCCCGCCTTTCGTTCGCGACTGCGGGGCTCCGCTGCGCTGCACTCCTCGCGCTCACCGGGCCCGCCTTTCGTTCGCGACTGCGGGGCTCCGCTGCGCTGCACTCCTCGCGCTCACCGGTCCACCTCGATCTCCAGGCCCGACGGCAGCGGCGCCACGTCGTCGCCGTAGGAACTTTCCTGTGCCCGCTCCACCTCGGCCTGCTCGTAGGCGGTGACCAGGTCGACGTAGCCGGGCACGGTGGCCAACAACTCGCTGTGGGTGCCTCGGGCGACCACCCGTCCCTGCTCCACGTAGATGACCTCGTCGGCGAGCGCGATGGTGGCCCGGCGGTACGCCACCACCAGGATCGACGCGGCCGGAACTCCCGCCTGCGTGGTCGACGACCGCAGCCCCGCCAGGATGGCCGCCTCCACTCGAGGATCGACAGCGCTCGTCGCGTCGTCGAGCACCAGCAGGCGCGGCCGACCGGCCAGCGCGCGGGCCAGGGTGAGCCGCTGCCGCTGACCGCCGGAGAGCGAGGTACCCCGCTCGCCGACCATGGTGTCCAGACCATCGGGCAGCGCGGCGACGAACCCGTCCGCCTCGGCGAGCCGCAGCGCCGCCCAGACCACCTCGTCGTCGACACCGGGCCGGTCGAGGGCGATGTTGGCGCGGACCGTGTCGTCGAAGATGAAGGGCACCTGGGCGACCAGGGCCACAGTGCCGGCCAACGACGCGGAGGTCAGCTCGCGCACGTCCACGCCGTCCAGGCTCACAGTGCCGGAGTCCGGGTCGACGAGGCGCACCGCCAGCGAGGTGATGGTGGACTTGCCGGCGCCGGTCGGCCCCACCAGGGCCACCGTCCGACCGGACGGCACAGTGAAGCCGACCTCGCCGAGGACCTGCGCGCCGGGCGGGTGCGCTTCGGCCGGCGGGTAGGAGTAGTGCACGTCGGTGAAGGTGAGGGTGGCCGGGCCGGCGCCGGCCGGGTCGAGCACCCGCTGCCCGTACGGCATCTCGCCGGTGGCGTCGAGCACCCGGCGCACCCGGTCCCAGCCGGCGACGCTGCGCGGCAGCTCGGCCAGCACCCAACCGATGGCCCGCACCGGGAAGGCCAGCACTGTGAAGAGGAAGGCCACGCTGACCAGCTCGGTCACGCTGATCGCGCCCTGGCGCAGCCGGAACGCCCCGACCACCAGCACGGCCAGGGTGCCGAGGCTGGGCAGCGTCTCCAGCAGCGGGTCGAAGATGCCGCGCAGCCGGCCGACAGCGATCAGCGAGTCACGCAGCTCACCGGCGCGGCCCGCGAACCGGGCGGTCTCCTGGGCCTCGCGGCCCATCGTCTTGACCACCAGGGCGCCGTCGAAGCTCTCGTGGGCGATGCTGCTGACCTCGGCGCGCAGGCGCTGCGCCCGCGCCTGCCGGGGGGCCATCCGGCGGGAGTAGACGACGTTGAGCGCGAACAGCGCGGGGAAGACGGCGAGCCCGACCAGGGCGAGCGCCCAGTCGGTGGCGAAGAGCGACACGATCGCGCCGACCAGCATCACCAACGTGCCGACGGCGAACGGCAGCGGCGCGATCGGGTACCAGGCCGCCTCCACGTCGGAGTTGGCGTTGGACAGCAGGGTGCCGGTGGAGTTGCGGTGGTGCCAGGACAGCGGCAGCTCCAGGTACCGACGGGTCACCCGGCGTCGGTAGGACGCCTGGAGGCGGTACTGCATGTAGCCGGCGCCGAGCCGGCGGCCGAAGATGCCCGCCACCCGCAGCACGCTGATCCCGAACAACGCGGCCGCGGCCAGCGCCAGGGTGCCGGCGCCCACCTCGCCGCGTTCGATGGCCGGGAGCGCCACGTCACCGATGACCGACCCGACGACCCGGGCGCTGACAATGATCATCCCGCCGAAGAGCACGCTGCCGACGACCGCCACCGAGAAGATCCGCGGCTGCTCACGGATCGCCTGCCGCAGGACGCCCAGCCCTCGACTGAGAACGTCCCGACTTGTCTTGCTCGCCACGCTCTCCCCCGCCGTAAGCCGCAATTATCTCCCTCATCCTTACCGGTCGGGGCCAGTGCCGCCGACCCTGACTGGATATGTCGACCATCACGTACCGGACGGCGGCGTGCCGTCGGCGTCGACCGGCGTCCGCTGTCGCGCGCCGACGGGCCACCGGGCCTACGATCGGGCCATGCCGCGGTACGCCCGAGCCGAGCGCGAGGCGCTGGCCGATCTTCTCCTGGCCCTCGGGCCGGACGCCCCGACCATCAACGAGGGCTGGGTGACCCGTGACCTCGCCGCGCATCTGGTGCTGCGGGAGCGCCGTCCGGACGCGGCGGGTGGGATCGTGCTGCCGCCGCTGCGCGGCTACGCCGAGCGGGTCCGTCGGCGGCTCGCCGCACGGCCCTACCCCGAGCTGGTGGCACAGGTGCGCCGACCGCCGGTGTGGAGCCCGGTCAGCAACCCGCTGACCGACGAGCTGGCCAACACGATGGAGTTCTTCATCCATCACGAGGACGTCCGGCGGGCCGGCTCCGGGTGGCAGCCGCGCGATCTGTCGGCCGGCCTGCAGAACGCGCTCTGGAAACGCGCGGCCCCGATGGCCCGGCTGGCACTGCGGCGCTTTCCGGCGGATCTCTACGTGCAGGCGCCCGGCCACGGTGAGGTCTCCCTGGGTCGCGGTGGTGAGCCACTGCGCCTGGTCGGGGCACCGGCCGAGCTGGTGCTGTTCTTCTCCGGCCGGCAGCGGGTGGCCCGGGTTCAACTGAACGGCTCAACGGAGGCGGCTCGGCGGCTACGCGCCGCCAACCTGGGCATGTGACTACGTGTGCGTAAACGGTCACCGAACGACTGTGGAATTTCCCACACCCAGCGAAACACGCTGATACCTCCTCCCGTACGCTTCACCGCGCCGCTCCGCGCCGGGCGGCACGGAGTGGGGGCACACTGTGCGGGACTTCGCGATTTCGGCGCTGCGGGAACCCCCGTTTCCCACGGGCCGTCACGGGGCCACGGACCAGGTGGCGGGTGAGAGCATCGAGTGGGCGCGCACGTTCGGGCTGGTCGATTCCAGCCAACGTGTGCACCGCCTGGAACGGGCCGACGCCGCCGGACTGGCCGGCCGCGCCTGCCCGGACGGCTCGGTGGACGGCCTGCGGCTGCTCACCGACCTGATCAGCTGGCTCTTCGTGATGGACGACGCCTGCGACGAGGACGGCCTCGGCGCCGACCCGGTCCGACTGGGCCCGGCGATCAGCACCCTGCTCGACGTGCTGGACCGGTGCGGTGACCCGTACGTCGTACCGCCCGCCGTCGGGCCACTGGGTGACGCGCTGCACGACCTCTGCCGCCGGACCCGACTGCACGATCACGCCGGACTGCTGCTGCGGTTCGTGAGCCAGATGCGCGAGTACCTGTTGGCGCTGCTCTGGGAGGCGGGCAACCGGGAACGTCGGCGCGTACCCGAGGTCGCGGAGTACGTGCAGCTACGCCGGCACATCGGCGGCGTGCACCCCTGCCTCACCCTGACCGACCTGGCGTCGACGCGGCCCTCGGGGCCAGCCCAGCGCGCCAACCCGGGGCTGGTCGCCCTGGACCTGCTGGCGGTGGACCTGGTCTGCTGGTGCAACGACCTTTTCTCCTACGGCAAGGAGAGCCAGGCCGACCCGGACGCGCACAACCTCGTCACGGTGCTCGCCCAGGACGGCGACGCGGACGAGGTGACGGCGCTCCGGAGTGCGGCACACCGGTTCAACCAGGGTTTGGCGACGTACCTGGACGCGGAGGAGGCGCTGCGCGCCGCCGACGACGACGGGATCCGCGACGCCCTGGCCGCCCGGCGCAACTGGGTCCGGGCCACCTACGAGTGGTCAGTGCAGGCTGCCCGGTACGCCTGATCGGCCGTACCGGTTGGTGGGATGGGCCGGCCGGACGATCACCAGGGCTAGCCGATGCACGGCAACAGGCAATACTCTTCGGTAACCATCATGACGTGACGACCGTCACGCCACCACCCCCGAAGGCGGCTACAGCGATGGCTCTCGATGTACCGTACCGCTCCATCCCGGACATGTTCCTCAAGCGCGTGGCGGCCACCCCCGACCGGAACGCGTTCGCGTCCCCGAACTCCGACGACTCGGGGCCTGTCTGGCTGACCTGGGCGCAGGTCGGCCAACGCGCCAAGGCGGTCGCCGCCGGCCTGCACGGCCTGGGCGTCAGCCAGGAGGACCCGGTCGCGATCCTCGCCAACACCCGGCTGGAATGGGTGATCGCCGACCTCGGCATCATGTGCGCCGGCGGCGCGACCACCACCGTCTACCCGACCACCGAGCCGGCCGACGCGACGTACATCATCGCCGACTCCGGGTCGAAGGTGCTGTTCGCGGAGAACCCGGCCCAGGCGGCGAAGATCGCGGGGGCGTCCCTGCCCGCGCTCACCCACGTGGTGCTCCTCGACGGCGCCGTCGACCCGAACGCCGCGATCGCGCAGTTGACGCTCGCCGACCTGGAGGAACGCGGCACCCAGGCGCTGGCTGCCGAGCCGGAGTTGATCGACATGCTGGTGGCCGGCATCGGCCCGGACCACCTGGCCACGCTGATCTACACCTCCGGCACCACCGGCCAGCCCAAGGGCGTCGAACTGCTGCACGGCGGCTGGTGCTGGGAGGCCGTGGCCCAGGCGGAGGTCGGGCTGCTGCGCGACGACGACCTTCAGTACCTGTGGCTGCCGCTGGCCCACTCGTTCGGCAAGACCCTGCTCTGCGGCGCCATCCACGTCGGTCTGCCCACCTACGTCGACGGGCGGGTGGACAAGCTGGTCGACCTTCTCTCGGTCATCCGTCCGACGCTGATGTGCGGCGCTCCCCGGGTGTTCGAGAAGGTCTACAACAAGGCAGTGACCACCGCGCAGGGCGCCGGCGGCGCGAAGGCGAAGATCTTCGGCTGGGCCGTCGGCGTCGGCAAGGAGAAGGTCACCCTGGAGCAGGCCGGCAAGCCGGTGCCGGCCGGGCTGAAGCTGCGCTACGGGCTGGCCGAGAAGCTCGTGTTCAGCAAGCTCCAGGCCCGCCTGGGCGGGCGGATGCGGGTGCTGGTGTCCGGCGCCGCGCCGCTCAGCCCGGAGATCGCCACCTTCTTCGCCGCCGCGAACCTGCCGATCTCCGAGGGCTACGGCCTGACCGAGACCAGCGCCGGCAACTTCGTCAACCCACCGGCCGGGCTGCGGATCGGCACCGTGGGCCGGGCGATGGGCGACCTGGAGTGCAAGATCGACACCGACGGGGAGATCCTGGTGCGGGGCCGGCCGGTGATGCGCGGCTACCACAACCTGCCGGAGGAGACCGCCGCCTCGTTCACCGAGGACGGCTTCTTCCGTACCGGTGACATCGGCACCCTTGACGAGCAGGGCTACCTCCGCATCACCGACCGCAAGAAGGACCTGGTCAAGACCTCGGGCGGCAAGTACATCGCGCCGTCGCACATCGAGGGCATGTTCAAGGCCATCTGCCCGTACACCTCGCAGGCGGTAGTCGTCGGTCAGGCCCGCAACTTCTGCACCATGCTGGTCACACTGGACCCGGACGCCATCCGGGGCTGGGTCGCCGGTGGCCCCCTCGAAGGGCGCAGCTACACCGAGATCGTCGCGTCGGCCGAGGCCCAGACGATGGTCGAGGAGTACGTCGCCCAGCTCAACGCCAAGCTCAACCGCTGGGAGACGATCAAGAAGGTGGCCATCCTGCCGCGCGACCTGACGATCGAGGACGGCGAGATCACCCCGTCGTTGAAGATCAAGCGGCGTGGGGTGGAGAGCAACTTCGCCGCCGAGATCGACAAGATGTACGCCGGCACCCTCGCCGAGCTCTGACACGACGCCGGTGGCCCCGCACCCGAGCGGGTGCGGGGCCACCGGCGTTCGTGGCAGCGGGGCCGCTCAGGCGATGACGGAGGGCTCGCGCCACCGCTGGCGGCCGGCCCGGTCCAGGTCGTAGCGGATCGCCGCGATCCGCCCCACGGCCTCCACGAGGTCCGCTGCGGGCAGGGTGAAGGGCAGCCGCAGGAACCGCTCCAGGGTGCCGTCCAGGCCGAACCGGGGGCCGGGGGCCAGCCGTACGCCGACCTCCTCCGCGGCCCGGGCCAACGCGCTCGACACCGGGCCGTCCAATTCGGCCCAGAGCGTCACGCCACCGCGTGGCACTGTGACCCGCCACTCCGGCAGTTGGTGCGCCAGCGCGCCAAGTAGGGCGTCCCGCTGGACGGCCAACTGGACCCGGCGATCGGCGACGATGGCCTCGGCGTCGGCCAGCAGGTGCACAGCTACCAGTTGGTCCAACACCGGGCTGGCCATGTCGACCCCGACCCGCACGGCGGCCAGCCGCTGCACCTGCGGCGCGGACGCGCGCACCCAGCCGATCCGCAGGCCACCCCAGTAGGGCTTGCTCATCCCGCCGATGCTGACCACCCGGCTGTGCCGGTCGTAGGTGGCGACCGGGGGTGGCACCTCGGTGCCGTCCATCGACAGGTCCACGAAGGACTCGTCGATGATCAGATCGGTGCCGACCGCGTGCGCGGCGGCCACCACGCGCTCGCGCAGCGAGGCGGGCATCAGGTGCCCAGTCGGGTTCTGGAACTCCGGAATCAGGTAGGCCAGCTTGGGCCGGGTCTGTCGGAGGCTGCCCAGCAGCAGGTCGGGCTCCCAGCCGGCGTCGGCGGCCAGCCCGTGGGTGCTGATCCGGGCCCGCCGGCCGGCCAGCGCGGCGAGGGCGTTGGGGTAGGTCGGGGACTCGACCAGCACGGTGCCGCCGGGGGCCAGGGCGAGCCGCAGCACCAGGTCCAGTGCGTGCTGTGTGCCGCTGGTGACCATGATCTGGTCGGCCGAGGTGGGCAGACCCCGGGCGGTGTACGCGTCGGCCACCGCCTCGCGCAGCTCGATGATGCCGGTCGGGTGGTAACCGGCCCCGCTCAGGTAACGGGGCAGGTCCTCGGCGGCGGCCCGCGCGGCCGACAGCAGTTGCGGCGGTGCGGCCAGCGCGGCGACGCCGAGGTCGAGCATCTCCCGGTCGTCCAGCGGGGTCCACAGGCCGGTGCTGGCCACCCGGTGGTTGCCGGGCAGCATCGTCCAGCTACCGGCGCCCCGCCGGCTGGCCAGGTGCCCGGTCTCGCGTAGCTGCCGGTAGGCGGCGGTGACAGTGGTCCGGCTGATCCGCAGCGCCTCGGCCAGCTCCCGTTCGGCCGGGAGGCGGACGCCCAGCGGCAGCCGGCCGTCGGCGAGCAGCCCGCGCACCGAGCCGGCCAGCGCCGCGTAGTCGGGGCTGCGGCGGCGGCCCGGCAGGGCATGCCACTGCCCGAGCAGACGGGCCAATTGGACGCCGCGCACCTGCCCAGTCATAGCCACTCCTCGGATATTGGCTTCTTCCTCGACGAGGATTGGCACCTAGGGTGGCATGCATGGCACTGCTTGGCAATCTGCGGCACCGACCGGTTCGACGGTTGGTCCAGCTCTACCTCGGGCTCACCGTCTACGGCGTCAGCATGGCCCTGATGATCCGCTCCGACCTGGGCCTCGACCCCTGGGACGTGTTCCACCAGGGGCTCTCCGAGCTGACCGGGCTGTCCTTCGGCACCGTCACCATCGGCGTCGGCGCGCTGGTCCTGCTGCTCTGGATCCCGCTGCGGCAGCGGCCCGGCCTCGGCACCGTCAGCAACGTCGTCGTGATCGGCCTGGTCGTGGACGCCACACTGGCCCTGCTGCCCACGGGTGGCCCATTCAGCGTCCGGATCGCGATGCTGATCACCGGGATCGTCGCCAACGGCGCCGCCACAGCCCTCTACCTCGGCGCCCGGTTGGGGCCCGGCCCCCGCGACGGTCTGATGACCGGGTACGTGGCCCGCCGGCCCGGCCTGTCGATCCGACTGGTGCGCACCGTCATCGAGGTCACAGTGCTGGCGCTGGGCGCGCTGCTCGGCGGCACTGTCGGCGTGGGCACCGTCGCGTACGCACTGGCCATCGGCCCGTTGGCCCAGTTCTTCATCCCGCTGTTCGCCGTGCCGGAGGGCACCACGCCGGACAGCGCCGCGCCCCCGCCGGGCAACCCCGCGCCGGCCACCCCGGCCGGCTGAACCCTCACCGACCGTCCGCGAACCGGTACGTGGTGGTGGTGCCGCGCACCGGTTCGTGGGTGGGTGTTCCCTTCCGCGACGCGCGCCGTCATCATCTCTGCATGGGGGAGAACGGTTGGCGCTGGAACGACGCCTGGATCTTCGTGTCGCTCGTCATCGCGAGCGGGGCCGGACGGCACCGTCGGTCGGCGACAAGCCGGCGGCCGGAGGGCGTCCGCCTGACCGACGTGCTCTCCACCGCCGACCACCTCAACCACGCGATTCCGCAGCGACACGAGGTGGAGGCCGCGGTCCAGCGGCTGGTCGGCGCCGGGCTGGTCAGCGTCGCCGACGGCTGGTTCCGGATCACCGCCGAGGGTGAGCAGCTGTGGCGTACCCGTCCGCGCGCAGGTGTGGCGACCATGGTGGACACCGTGCAGGGTGTGTTGACCCGCCGGCACGCTCCCGGGAGGGCGGACTGGATCCTGGAGGAGGCCGACCACGCGGCTGCCGTGCAGGAGTACGCGGTCCGTTCGATTCCCACCCCGCGTCGGTCACCGGAGGGCCACTCCGGCGAGCGCTGAGCTGCTCAGCGCACCGGATGGCCGCCGAGGCGCAGCGCGTCCTTGACCTCGGCGACGGTCAGCTCGCCGAAGTGGAAGACGCTGGCGGCGAGCACCGCGTCCGCACCGGCGCCGATCGCTGGCGGAAAGTGGGCCACCTCGCCGGCGCCCCCGCTGGCCACCACCGGCACGTCCACCACCGCGCGCACCGCGGCGATCAGCTCCAGGTCGAAGCCCGCCTTGGTGCCGTCGGCGTCCATCGAGTTGAGCAGGATCTCCCCCGCGCCCAACTCGGCGCCCCGGTGCGCCCACCACACGGCGTCGATGCCGGTGCCGCGCCGACCTCCGTGGGTGGTGACCTCGAAGCCGCTGGGCGTGCCGCCGTTCGGCGAGCGCCGCACGTCGAGGGAGAGCACGAGCACCTGCCGGCCGAACCGGTCGGCGATCTCGGCGATCAGCTCCGGACGGGCGATGGCCGCGGTGTTCACGCCGACCTTGTCCGCGCCGGCGCGCAGCAGCGTGTCCACGTCGGCGACCTGCCGGACCCCACCGCCGACGGTCAGCGGGATGAACACCGACTCGGCGGTGCGGCGCACCACGTCGAGCATGGTGCCCCGGTCGCTGGAGGACGCTGTGACGTCGAGGAAGGTCAACTCGTCAGCGCCGGCCCGGTCGTACGCGGCGGCGAGCTCCACCGGGTCGCCGGCGTCACGCAGGTCGAGGAAGTTGACCCCCTTGACCACCCGCCCGGCGTCCACGTCCAGACAGGGGATCACCCGTACCGCCACCGTCATGCCGCGAGCCTATCCTCCGCACGCGGCACGGCGGTCGACCCGATCGGGTCGACCGCCGTGAGAGAGGCCTGGGTCACACCTTGACGAGCATCTTGCCGAGGTTGTCGCCGCGCAGCAGGCCGAGGAACGCGGCCGGGGCGTTCTCGATGCCGTCCACGATCGTCTCGTCGTAGGACAGTGTGCCGTCGCGCAGCCAGCCCGAGACGTCGCGCACGAACGCCGCCCGCACGTCGTTGTGGTCGTTGACCAGGAAGCCGCGCAGGGTGAGCCGCTTGCCGATGACCAGCGCCAGGTTGCGCGGGGCGGCCGGCGGCTCGGTGGCGTTGTACTGCGCGATCATGCCGCAGATCGCGGCCCGACCGTGCAGGTTCATGGCCGAGATCGCGGCCTCCAGGTGGTCACCGCCGACGTTGTCGAAGTAGACGTCGACGCCGTCCGGGGCGGCCGACCGCAGCGACTCGCGGACCCCGTCGTGGTAGTCGAAGGCGGCGTCGAAGCCCAGCGCCCGCAGCCGCTCGACCTTGGCCGGCGAGCCGGCACTGCCGATCACCCGGCCGGCGCCCTTGAGCTTGGCGATCTGGCCGACCAGGCTGCCCACCGCGCCGGCCGCGGCGGAGACGAAGACCGTCTCGCCGGGCTTCATCGCGGCCACCTCCAGCAGACCGGCGTACGCGGTCAACCCGGTCATGCCGAGCACGCTCAGGTACGCGCTGACCGGGGCGATGCTCGGGTCGACGGGGCGGGCCGCGGCGGCGTCGAGCAGCGCGTACTCCCGCCAGCCCAGCCCGTGCAGGATCGTGGTGCCGACGGCGACGTCCGCCGCCTCGCTGGCCACCACCTCACCGATCGCCGCACCGTCGAGCGGCGCGTCGAGCGCGAACGGCGGCACGTACGACTTGACGTCGTTCATCCGTCCGCGCATGTACGGGTCGACGGACATGTACTGGTTGCGGACCACGATCTGGCCCGGTCCGGGCGTCGGAACCTCGGTCTCGACGAGCCGGAAGGTGTCTTCGGTGGGCCAGCCCTGGGGGCGGCTGGCCAGGTGAATCTCGCGGTTGCTGGTCACGGGGTGGTCGTCCTCTCGTCCGCGGATGGGTGCCTGGGGCCGCGAGGTCACGCGGACAGGGTCTCGCGGACGGTCAGGGTGACGTCGACGTTGCCACGGGTGGCGTTGGAGTACGGGCAGACCTGGTGGGCCTGCTCGACGATCTGCTCGGCGACCTCGCGGGGCGCGGCGGGCAGGTCGACGACGAGCTGCACGGTGAGCCCGAAGCCGCCGCTGCCGTTCGGGCCGATGCCCACCTCGGCGCCGACCACGGAACCGGTCACGTCGGCCTTGGCCCGGCGGGCCACCAACCGCAGCGCGCTGTGGAAGCAGGCCGCGTAACCGGCGGCGAAGAGCTGCTCGGGGTTGGCCGCGCCACCGGCGCCGCCCATCTCCTTCGGCACAGCCAGGTCGAGCGTGAACGTGCCGTCGGAGGTCTCGACGTGGCCGTCCCGGCCGTCGCCGGTGGCGGTCGCGGATGCGGTGTAGACAACCTGCATGGTGGTCACTGCTCCTTCTGTCGGTGGATGGTGTCGGTGACCCGGGTGAGGGTGTCGCGCAGCGCGACGAGCTCGTCGAAGCCCAGCCCGGTGGCCTGCGCGATCCGCAGCGGGACATCGCAGACCCGCTCGCGCAGCGCCCGGCCCTGCTCGGTGAGGCCCACCTCGACCCGCCGCTCGTCGCGGGCCGACCGCCGCCGCACCACAAGGCCCGCCCCCTCCAGCCGCTTGAGCAGCGGGGAGAGCGTGCCGGAGTCCAGCCGCAGCTCGGCGCCCAACTCTGACACCGTGGGGGCGTCGTCGGGACGCTCCCAGAGCACCAGCAGCGCCAGGTACTGCGGGTAGGTCAACCCGACCTCGTCGAGGATCGGCCGGTAGACGTCGGTCAGTGCGCGCGACGCGGCGTAGAGCGCGAAGCACACCTGCCGGCGCAGCACCAGGTCATCGGTCACCGCTGAACCGTAGCCCACAATTAAGTTGTGCACAACCTATCGAACCGTGGGACGGCCCCGCAGGCCGCCCGGGCGGGTACCTCAGCGATCGCCGAGGTACGCCTCCAACTCCACCTCTACCAGGTGCTCCGGGTCCAGCAGACCGGCCACCACCACCAGGGTGGCCGCCGGCCGGACCGCGCCGAAGACAGCGTTGTGCGCCCGGCCCACCTCGTCGGCGTACAGCCGGTCCGTCACGTACAACCTGGTCCGGACCACATCGCCCGGCTCCGCACCCACCTCGGCGAGCGCGGCCAACCCGATCCGCAGCGCCTGCGCGGTCTGCGCGGCCGCGTCACCGACGTGAACCACCCGGCCGTCCACAGTCGACGTGCAACCGGCCGTCCAGGCCCGCTCACCGGCCCGGACCACCCGGGAGTACCCGTAGCGCTCCTCCCACGGGCCGCCCGACCCCAGCCGGGTCGTCGTCACGCCTCGGCCAGCGTCCGCAACGCCTCGGCCACAGTGAAGGCACCCGCGTAGAGCGCCTTGCCGGCGATCACGCCCTCCACCCCGGCCGACTCCAGGGTCGCCAACGCCCGCAGGTCGTCAAGGGTGGACACGCCACCCGAGGCGATCACCGGCCGGTCCGTACGGGCACACACCTCGCGCAGCAGCTCCAGGTTCGGCCCGCGCATCGTGCCGTCCTTGGTGATGTCCGTGACCACGTACCGACTCGCGCCCGCCTTGTCCAGCCGCTCCAACACCTCGTACAGGTCACCACCGTCGCGGGTCCAACCCCGCGCCGACAGGGTGTGACCCCGCACGTCCAGCCCGATGGCCACCCGGTCGCCGTACTCCGCGACCACCCGGTCACACCAGACCGGGTCCTCCAGCGCGGCGGTCCCGATGTTCACCCGGGCCGCACCCGTGCCCAGCGCCGCACGCAGCGACTCGTCATCACGGATGCCGCCGGAGAGCTCCACCTTCACGTCCAACTGGCGCACCACCTCCGCGAGCAGGTGCGCGTTCGTGCCCCGACCGAACGCCGCGTCCAGGTCGACCAGGTGGATCCACTCCGCGCCGTCCTGCTGCCAGGCCAGCGCCGCGTCCAACGGGTCGCCGTAGATGCTCTCGCTACCGACGGCGCCCTGCACGAGCCGGACGGCCCGGCCGTCAGCGACATCCACGGCGGGTAACAGGGTGAGGCTCAAGGTCTTCTCCTCGATCAGGTACGACGGTCCAGGGCGATCACCACGATCGCCGGCAGTACGAGCAGCAAGAGCACGATCAGCGCGAAACGCAACGCCAGGTTGTCGACGAACGTCCAGATCAGGATCAACGCCGCGCCGGTGAGCAGCACGATCGCGGCCCGCTCACCCCGAGTGTGCCGGGGCAGCCGCCCGGAGCGACCCCGTCGCAGCCGCGGCGTCAAGCTGCGGACCACAGCGCGACGACGTTGCCGCCGGGCGACCTGGCGCTGCCGGACCACCCGCTCCCTGGCCTGCTCCGCCTCCCGCTCCGCCCGCCGGCGGGCGCGCTCCCGGCTCACCGCGACGCCCGTCGCTCGGGCACCGCGCGACGACGCTCAGTCACCGCTGGGCAACGTGGCGAGCCAGTTGCGCAGCAGCGCGGCACCGGTGTCGGCGGACTTCTCCGGGTGGAACTGAGCCGCCGACAACGAGCCACGCTCCACCGCCGCGACGAAATCCGTGTCGTGGTGGGCGGTGGTCACCGCGGCACCGGCAGCGGCCAGCGCCGTCGGGTCGCCCATCGCGTACGAGTGGACGAAGTAGAACCGGCTCTGCTCCGCCAACCCGGCGAACAGCACCGACTCCCGTGGAGCCCGGACCGTGTTCCAGCCCATGTGCGGCAACCGGGTGGCGGCCAGCCGGGTCACCCCGCCGGGCAGCAACCCCAGCCCCTTGGTCACCACGCCGTGCTCGTCACCATGCTCGAAGAGCACCTGCATGCCCACGCAGATGCCGAGCACCGGCCGGCCGGCAGCCACCCGTTCGGCGATCACCGGGCCGGCGCCCAGCGCCTCGATCCCCGCCATGCACGCCGCGTACGCGCCGACACCCGGCACCACCAGACCATCGGCGGCAGCCGCCGCGGCCAGGTCGTCGGTCACCCGGACGTCCGCACCGGCGGCGGCCAGCGCCCGCTCCGCCGAACGCAGGTTGCCCGAGCCGTAGTCGAGCACCACCACGTCACTCATGTCGTCACCCCGATCACCCGTTCTCCGGCAGCAGCCGCAGCACCCCGGCGACAGTGGCGAGCACCGCGAGCGCCGCGGTGATCAGCACGGCGGCCTTCGGCGCGCCCTGCCGGTAGAGCGACCAGGTGCCACCCACCAGCACCCCGGCCAGGATCAGCAGCAACGTCGGCAACGCGGCACCCATCAGAGCCACCTTCCAGTCGCGACTGCGGGGCTCCGCTGCGCTGCACTCCTCGCGCTCATCAGAGCGCGCCCTTCGTGCTCGGGATCGCCCCGGCGGAACGCGGGTCGATCGAGGTGGCCTCGCGCAACGCGCGGGAGACCGCCTTGAACTGCGCCTCCACCACGTGGTGCGCGTCCGGGTGACCACCCGGTCGGGCCGCCCGCAGCACGTCGACGTGCAGCGTGACCCGTGCCGCCTGACCGAAGGACTCCCAGATGTGCCGGGTCATGCTCGTCGCGTACACCGGCCCGATGTACGGGGCGAGCACCGGCTCGTCGTGCACCACGTACGGCCGACCGGAGAGGTCCACCGCGGCCCGGACCAGCACCTCGTCCATCGGGACTGTCGCCGAGCCGTACCGCCGGATGCCGGCCTTGTCGCCCAGCGCCTGGTCGAACGCCGTACCCAGGGCGAGCGCGGTGTCCTCGATCGTGTGGTGCGCGTCGATCTCCAGGTCACCCACAGTGCGCACGGTCAGGTCGAAGCCGCCGTGTCGGGCGATCTGGTGCAGCATGTGGTCGTAGAAGCCGACGCCGGTGCTGATCTCGGCGGCACCGGTGCCGTCGAGATCGATCTCGACGAGGACCTTGGTCTCCTTGGTGATCCGTTCCACCCGGGCGGTCCGACTCATTGCGAAGTCTCCATTGCAGAAAGGAAGGCGTCGGTCTCGGCGGCGGTGCCGGCGGTCACCCGCAGCCAGCCGGGCAGGCCGACGTCACGGACCAGCACCCCCTGCGCCAGCAGGGCGTTCCAGACGAGGGTCTGGTCGCCGCCCACCTCGAAGAGCACGAAGTTGGCGTCGCTGTCGGCGACCCGCAACCCCCGCTCGCGCAGCGTCGCCACGATCCGGTCCCGCTGTGCCATGATCGCGCTCACCGTACCGAGAAGGGCATCGCGGTGGGCCACCGCCGCGCGTGCGGCGGCCTGGGTGAGCGCGGAGAGATGGTACGGCAAACGGACGAGCTGCACCGCCCGCACCACCGCTGGGTCGGCGGCCAGGTAACCCAGCCGGCCACCGGCGAAGCCGAACGCCTTGCTCATCGTCCGGGTGACCACCAGCCGCGGGTGGCCGGGCAGCACCGCGAGGGCGCTGACCGTCCCGGGTCGGGCGAACTCGGCGTACGCCTCGTCCACGACCACCATGCCGGGCGCGACGTCGAGCACCGCGGCGATCACCGCCGGGTCCAGTGCCGTGCCGGTGGGGTTGTTCGGCGAGCAGAGGAAGACCACGTCCGGCCGGTGCTCGCGGACCTGCGCGACCGCCTCCTCGGCGGTCAACCCGAAGTCGACCCCGCGCGCGGCGGGCACCCACCGGGTGCTGGTGCCGAGGGCCAGCAGCGGGTGCATCGAGTACGCCGGAACGAAGCCGAGCGCGGTGCGCCCCGGCCCACCGAACGCCTGGAGCAGCTGCTGCTGGATCTCGTTGGAGCCGTTGGCCGCCCACACCTGCTCGACGGTGAGCCCGTGCCCGAGATATTCGGCCAGGTCGGCGCGAAGCGCCACAGCGTCCCGGTCCGGGTAGCGGTTCAGCTCGCGCAGCTCGGCCGCGAGCGCCTTGCCGATCGCCTCGACCACCGGCTCCGGCACCGGGTGGGAATTCTCGTTGGTGTTGAGCCGCACCGGCACGTCCAACTGCGGCGCCCCGTACGGCGACAGCCCCCGCAGGTCGGCCCGGATCGGCAGATCGTCCAGGTCGATGCGCTCGCTCACGCCGACCCTCCCGGGAAACGGGCCTGGACCGCCTGGCCGTGCGCGGGCAGATCCTCCACGTTGGCCAGGGTGACCACGTGCGGGGCCACGTCGCGCAACGCGGCCTCGGTGTATTCGATCAGGTGCACGCCGCGCAGGAACGACTGCACGGACAGCCCGGAGGAGTGCCGCGCGCAGCCGCCGGTGGGCAGCACGTGGTTGGAGCCGGCGCAGTAGTCGCCGAGCGACACCGGCGACCAGGCGCCCACGAAGATCGCCCCGGCGTTGCGGACCCGCAGCGCCCACTCCCGGGCGTCGACCGTCTGGATCTCCAGGTGCTCGGCCGCGTACGCGTCGACCACACGCAGCCCAGCCTCGAGGTCGTCGACCAGGACCACGCCGCTCTGCTGACCGGTCAGCGCCGTGGTGACCCGCTCGGTGTGCTTGGTCGCCGCCACCTGCCGGGCCAACTCCGCCTCGACCGCCTCGACCAGCGCCACCGACGGGGTGACCAGCACGCTCGCCGCGAGCGGGTCGTGCTCGGCCTGACTGACCAGGTCGGCGGCCACGTGCGCCGGGTCGGCGGTGTCGTCGGCCAGGATGGCGATCTCGGTCGGCCCGGCCTCGGCGTCGATGCCGACCACGCCGCGCAGCAGCCGCTTGGCGGCGGTCACCCAGATGTTGCCGGGGCCGGTGATCAGGTCGACGGGGTCGCACCGCAGCTCACCCGCCGGGTCCACGGCCGCGCCGTACGCCAGCATCGCCACCGCGTGGGCCCCGCCCACGGCGTACACCTCGTCGACGCCGAGCAGCGCGCACGCGGCGAGCACCCGGGGATCGGGCAGGCCGCCGTTGTCCTTCTGGGGCGGGCTGACCACCACCAGCGAGCGCACCCCGGCCGCCTGGGCGGGCACCACGTTCATCACCACTGTCGACGGGTACATCGCAAGGCCACCGGGCACGTAGAGGCCGACCCGGTCGACCGGCAGCCACCGCTCGGTGACGGTGCCGCCGGGCACCACCTTCGTGGTGTGGTCGGTGCGCCGCTGGTCGGCGTGCACCCGACGGGCCCGGGCGATGGACTCCAGCAGCGCGGCGCGCACCGCCGGATCGAGCACCCCCTCCGCCTCGGTGATCGCCTCGACCGGCACCCGCAACACCTCCGGGGAGATGCCGTCGAACCGTTCACTGGCCTCCCGGATCGCTGGGTACCCATGCTCACGGACCGCCTCCACCAGGGGCCGGATGCGCTCGACGGCGACGGACACGTCGAGCTGGGCACGGGGCAGCAGGCGGCGCGGGTCACCGAGACCGTCGCGCAGGTCGATCCGATTCAGCACCCTTGCGAGTCTAGGCGGCCGGCCCGACGTCCACCCGAGCCGCCCGTCCGCCGGGACGGTGAGCCGGGCCACGCCCTCGGGGGCGAGATTGGTTAGGCTCGACCATGTGACCGCACGGCTGCCGGTTTTCCCGCTCGCAACGGTGCTCTTTCCCGGGTTGGTGCTGCCGCTGCACATCTTCGAGGAGCGCTACCGGGCGCTGGTCCGGCACCTGGTCAGCCTGCCCGACGGTGCCCCGCGAGAGTTCGGCGTGGTGGCCATCCAGGCCGGCTGGGAGGTCGCGCCCGCCGGTCCCGCCGGCGCCCCGGCCAACTCGAGCGTCGGCGAGGTGACGCTGCACGAGGTGGGCTGCACCGCCGAGCTGCGCCAGGTGACCGAGCTGACCGACGGTGGTTTCGACATCGTCACTGTCGGTCGGCGTCGGTTCCGCATCGCCGAGGTCGACGACAGCGCCGAGCCCTACTTGACCGCCGACGTCGAGTGGCTGCCCGACCCGGGCGGCCCGGACGAGGTGGCCGATCTGCTGGCCGCCCGGGTGATCGCGGTGTTCCGGCAGTACCTCGGGCTGATCCGCTCCGACCCGGAGGAGATCTCCGAGCAGTTGCCGGAGGACCCGACTGTGCTCTCGCACCTGGTGGCGGCGACCGCGGCGCTCACCGTCGACGACCGGCAGCGGCTGCTGGCCATCGACGACACCGCCTCCCGGCTCCGCGCCGAGCTGCGGTTGCTCAACCGCGAGGCGGCTCTGCTGCGTCAGGTGCGGGCGGTTCCGGTGCCGCTGTCGGAGCTGGCGTCCCCGCCGACACCCAACTGAACTCCCCCGGCTCGGGCTCCGGGCGTAGCCCCGGCCACCGCGACCAACCGGCCAGCAGGGTGTACATGACCGCGGCCCCGAACGCCGGCAGCAGCAGGTTGCCGTGCGGCACCGGCAGCACGCCGAGCAGCCAGTCCACTCCACCGGCCCGCAGGTCGGCGGGTTTGCTGAAGGCCTGCCCGGCCGGGGCAGTCGCCAGCAGCCGGTCGAACGTGGCCAGACCGATCCGCCGTCCCACCTGCCAGGCCACCGGCGCGGCGACAAGGGTGCCGAGCACAGCGGCGAGCAACCCGACCGGGCCGCGCCGCCGACGCAGCACGAACCACAGGGCGAGCGCCACGAGCAGCCCGAAGGCGAGCCCGAGCAGGCTGAACCAGCCGTCGGCGGCGATCGGCTGCTCCGGTTGCGGCTCGGCGTAGATCGCCCCCTCGGCGGTCTTGAGCACCGGGGTGTCCGGCGCGAGCGCGGCCCAGAGCAGCCCGAGCGGAACACCCAGCGCGGCCAGCGCGAGCACGGCGCCCAGCACCGTCACCAGGGCACGCAGCGGACGACGCGGCTCGTCGAACCGAAGCTCCAGCGAGCTCTGGTACGCCGCCGGCAGGTGGCCCGCATCGAACTCGCCAGGCGCTGTCCCGGCCGACGTGTCGACCTCCGGCTGTTGCGCGTGCGGCGTACTGGGGGGCGCGGGTTGGTCGGGCTCGTCGACGGGCCGCTCACGGTCGGGGTTGTCCGGGCTCACCCGATGATCCTCTCAGGCCCGGTGCGCGGCCGGGCTCCGGTGGCGGCAGACCAGCTCACCGGGCGAACGGCTCCACCATCATCGCCGCGGCCCGCAGCCACGCCTGCCGGGTCTCCGGTTGAAGCTGGTGGTACTCGATCGACGACCCGGTCTCCAGAGCCGGGTCGTACGGCACGACGGCCACGCCCCGGGTACGGGTGGCGAAGTGCCGCTCCAGGTCGTCCTGGAGCGCCGAACGACCCGGGGTCGGGCAGGAGATGAGGGTGATCGCGTTGTCCGCCAACTCGCCCATGCCCTCCTCGTGCAGCAGGTCGAGCATCCAGTCCGCGCTGAACGCCGCGTCCTCCCGGGGCACCGTGGTCACCACCAACTGGTCGGCGGCCTGCATCACGGTGCGCCAGTTGGGGCTCTCCACGTTGTTGCCGGTGTCCACGCAGACCACGTCGTGGGTGCGCCGCAGCAGCTCCAGCACCCGGCGGACGGTGAACTGGTCCAGTCGCTGGGCGAAGCGCGGGCTCTCCTCGCCGGCCAGCACGTCGTACGAGCCGTCGGAGGCGTGCCGCAGGTAGTCGTCCAGCCGGTCCAGCAGGGTCGCGCCCTCCAGGATCTCGATCTGGGCCAGGTCGCTGATCAGGTGCCGGATCGTCCGGGCGTGCCGGGCGCTGCCGGCGCGCAGGCCGAGGGTGCCGCGCAGCTCGTTGTCGTCCCAGGCCAGCACGCCCTTGCCGCGGACGCTGCCGACCGTCGCTGCGGCGAGCACCGTGGCTGTCGTCTTGTGCACCCCACCCTTGGGGTTGGCGAAGGCGAACACCCGGGGCGTGCCCAGGTCCCGTTGGAGCACTCCGTTGGCGCGCTCCTGCTCCGGGTCGACGGCCGGTGGGCGCCATTCGATCCGGGGCGGGTAGGCGCGTTCGGCGACCGCCGAGCCGACCGCCGGGGCGGGTGGTGGCGGGACGGGCGGCGTGACTGGCACGGCGACCGGGGGCGCGGGCGGCGGCCGCACGCGATTGCGGCGGGCTGGCTCGTTGCCAGGAACCGATCGCGTCCGAAATCTCAACAGACCATCCCTGCCAGAGGATGATCGCCA
>NZ_JBEZGJ010000121.1:0-23156 GCF_040649965.1 Micromonospora sp. NPDC048843 | reverse complement strand
CGGACAGCGCTACCAGTTCCAGACGGCCCTGTCGGCCGGCACGTCGTCCACCTTCACCGTGCGGGTCCACGATTCCCACGGCGGCCTCGGCATCTGGAACCCGCTGACCTTCACCATCCGTTAGCGCCTCGGCCCTCCGTTAAGGGCTGACCAAGGTCCTTCCACTGGCCGTCGATACGTTTGCGAGTCGGCACGGCGCTCTGGGTCAATTCGACCAGGCCATCGGGGTTGGCGGTGACCGTCGTGGTGGGTGAACCTGCGGCGGTCGCCTCAAACAGCTTGCTGGAGCTTTGGCGGTGCGGGTGAGCTTGCTGGAGTCCGCCGTAGTTCCGTCATTCGAGACACCGATCCCACGGGCAGTGCCCTGACCAGGACCTTCAGGCTGGAGACCATTGGTGCGGTCCCGGCGGTGACGCGGCCCCTCGCTGACCTAACGGCGATCATGGCCCGGATCTCGCTCGACGCTGTGGTGGGGTGACTGCCGTGGGCGGATGAGTCGATCACCACGGGGCACATGACCGACGAAGCCGCGCAGCCTGCGCCGCCGCGAATTGTGGACAGCGTCGAGCCGATCATCGCTGGCTATGTGGAGCTGGTCACGCTCCGAATCGTCGGCTGCGGGCCGAGTAGGAGCGCAGGGCGCGGAGGAAGTCAATTTTTCGGAAGCCTGGCCAGTACACGTCGCAGAAGTACAGCTCGGAGTAGGCGGCCTGCCAGAGCAGGAACCCGGACATGCGGCGTTCTCCGCTGGTACGGATGACGAGATCAGGGTCGGGCTGACCGCCGGTGTACAGGTGCGCCGCGAGATCGTCGGCGGTTAGCCGCTGCGCGACGTCTTCCAGTGTGGCGCCCGCCTGTGCTTCCTGTTCGAGGAGAGAACGGACTGCGCTGACGATCTCCTCGCGGCCGTCGTAGCCGATGGCGACCGTGAGGTGGAAGTCGGCACCGCGTTCACGCGTGGCGTCTTCCGCGAGTTTCAGTGCGTGTCGTGTCGAGTCGGGTAGGACGTCGGCGCGGCCGGCCAAATGGAGCTGCCAGGGGTTGGACGGACGGAGAAGCGGCTCCGCGACGACCTCCTCAATCATCCGCATCAGGTTCTCGACCTCTTCGGATGCCCGCTTACGCATGTTATCGACAGAGGCGACGAACAGAGTGACGTGATGAATGCCCATATCGGCGCACCAGGCCAGTACCTCGTGGATGTGCTCTGCGCCGTACCGGTGGCCGACTCCGGGGTCATCGAAGCCCGCCTGCCTGGCCCACCGGCGATTCCCGTCCATAACCATGGCTACGTGCCGTGGCAGCGACTTACCGCCGAGCTGCGTGCGGAGGCGGTGCGCGTAGACCCGGTAGGCGGCACGGCGTAGGGGCTGCATCATGATCAAATGAAACCACCTCATCGACGCTGGCGTTGGCCCGGCTGCTCATGCATCAAACGACTCCCAGCAGGCTGAGTAGCCACCGACGTAGCTAAGGCGGGGTGCCCGGCCGGAACACCCGTACTTCGGCGACACCGCTAAGCAGTGCCGGGCGAGGCTGAGGTACGTCTGGCCGATCCTGGCAGCGTGGGGCACACAGGGGGCACAAGACGCTGTCAAACGTCGTCAGCCAGCGACCAACGATGGCAGCCTGAGACGCCCCGTGAGCAGGTGCCGAGGACCATTCCCGCTGGTGGCGGCGTAGCGGCTCCAAGTTCCGCTTCAACTCAACCGGGCACGTTGGCTGGCAGGCCAGCTGCTGTCAGTGCAGGAACGTGAAGAGGCTTCCCGCAGGATCCAAAGCCTGTGGCGGAGTTTCGAATCGGTGCACGCCGACAGAGAATCGAACGTCGTCCGGGGCGTGGAATGCCTGCTCCACGAAGCCGGCATCCCGAAGCCACTCCCGTACTGCTGGTGTCAGGTCCGAGTCCCGCCGCGCCCTGGTCCAGATCACGGTGGCGCCCTCAGCACACAGCTGGGGCAGGGCGGTGTGGGCGCTCATCTAATTGGCCTGGGTTCGGCTCATGGAATTGACCTGGTCTCCGGGCAGGAGTGCCACGGGTTGGTGGTGGCGGGTTGTTGCCACTCGTCGATGTCGTCGGGCCAGGGTGCGGGACGGCCGTCGTCATCCCAGAAGCCGGCTTCGATGTTGTCTCTGAAGAGAGCGGTATTACGTGCGGCGCGTTCTTCGGGGTCGGGGATGGCAGGGTCATCGTTGATGTGGGAGTTCATGGTGCGGTCTCCGGGGGCACGGGTAGGGCAGCTGGGCGTGGCCGCAGACGTCGATCTGGTCCTAACGTTGTGGCCCCGGAACTTTGATCGAGTTGGGGCGTTGGACGTTCTGCTAGCGTGCGCGGATGCAAGATCTTGGATCTGTGGCTTGGCCGCCTGAGCCGATCAGGACTGAGAGGCTCGTGCTTCGTGAGACCGAGGCCCGGGACCGTTCGGCGTTCATCGAGCTGCTTGCCTCGCCAGAGGTGCATACCTATCTCGGCGGTCCGCGCCCGCGCGACGTGCTTGAGCGCGAACTGCCCGAGGTGCCCGAGCAGTGGCCGGGAAGTTTCGTCGTCGATCTCGACGGAATGATGATCGGCCAGATCCTGCTCAGGAGACCGGCCAGGCACCGCCCGTCTGCTATGGGGAAGGTCGATCTCGGTTACCTGTTTCTGCCGCGGGCGTGGGGACTCGGGTATGCCGTCGAGGCGTGCGCGGCGGCACTCGGCTGGCTCGACCATGTCCTTCCCGGTGAGCCGGTGGTGCTCGCCACCCAGACCGCCAACGTCGGCTCGATGCGCCTCGCGGCGAAGCTGGGGTTTACCGAGGTAGAAAGGTTCCATGCCTGGGACGCCGACCAGTGGCTCGGCATGCGGTCCCCGGTCACGCCGTCCAGTTGAGTTGCACCGGAACCGCCGGGGGTACCGGCTCGTCCGCCTGTGTCGCCAGCAACTCGGCCAGCGGCGATAGCCGAGATGAGTGCTCCCTAGTGGGAGCGGGCTGCACATCGTCGCTATGGTCGGTGTCGTGGAGACACTGGGCCGACTTGCCGGAGTCACGGTCGACTGCCGGGATCCGCAGCGACTGGCTGACTTCTGGTCTGTGGTGCTTGGAGGACGCGTGACGGAGTCTCTTCCCGGTTGGCGGCGCGTCACTGTCGCCGGGGGCGGCCCGGTGCTGACATTCCAGCCGGTCCCGGAGCCCAAGGCCGGCAAGACGCGACTACACCTCGACATCGCCGTTACCGACGTTGACGAAGCGGTCGATCGGATCGGGATGTTGGGCGGGCGGTGGACAGGTGAACGGCATGACTACCAAGAGGGCGCAGTCCTCGTCATGACCGACCCGGAGGACAACGAGTTCTGCGTCGTGCAGTACTACCGGGTGTGATCCGGTTGGGCTTTCGACCGAGCATCCGAGGCCTGCTGATGGCGTCGTACGCACCGTCGTCGTTGCACACTGATCACAAGCGGCCGCGAGAGCGTGGAGCCGTCGACACACTCTTCTGCCGCTGACAATGCGCGGCGATCGTGAGCGTACTTCCCGATCAACCGATGCGGCTGTGGGGGCCAGCGCTGGGTGCCAGCCAAAGCACTGGCCGGCAGCTTACGAGCGGTCGGCGGTCGGCGAGCCGGTGCGAGCCGGGTTGGGGAGGCAGGTTGGGAGCAGCGGGGTGCCCTGAACGGCTTTGAACTGCGTCCAACGGCATCGAACGGCGCTCAACTGCACCCACCCCTGCCTGCGGCTCCACGTTATCGCAGGTCAGAGCCGGTGCGGCGTCCTGTTTCCCGCAGAGTGTTCTGCGGTTCTGCGTAGCTGTCGACAGCGCTCTATGTCGCCTGGTAGGGGAGTGTGCGCAGGTCAAGGCGGTAAGGAGTCGTTGGTTGTCTTGGCCTTGCAGTTGGGAGCAGATTGGGTGCAGGTTGGCGAAGTGGTCTCTGCGCCCGAAGTGCTCACCGATGCCGGGCGGAGACGAGGCGCTTTGACCTGGGGTGATGGAGGTCGAGCGGTGCGGGGTGACCTCCCAGTAGAGGTCGAAGTGGTCAGGCGTGTTGTTCCGGGATGGCTGGTGCCGGCCGGTGTCTCGGTTCGCCTAACGCCACGCCTGTAGGTCTGCTGTAGATCGATGTGAAGCATTGCGGGCGAGCCTGCTGGAGTCCGTCACGGTTCCGTCATCTGAGACGCCGATCCCACGGGCAGCGCCCTGACCAGGCCCTTCAGTTTGGAGACCTCTTCGGCGAACCCGAAGGCGCCAGTGGCGGGCGCGCACTCTGCACTCAGGGTCGCTGTGCGGGTGCCGAGCGGGCGATCAATCGTCTCCATCAAACTCGGTTTCGTCGACGAGGCCGCCTAGGAACGTCTCGAAGTCGCGGGCGATGACCGTGATCTGGTAGTTCCACTCCTGGTCGACGTGTACGACTGTCGGCTTGCCAGGGAATCGGTAGTCGAGGGCGATCATGTCGTGGCCCGCTGAGGGGCAGTCTGCGATGTAGAGGCCGATGTCGGGGTAGCCCCACTCCGCTATCCAGAACGCGTTCCCGAGCTCGCCGCACAGGCTGAAGGAAGCAGTCCGACCGATGGCCGCCAGTCTGTACACAGCCACATAGTCTGCGGACCACGAGGTTCGGCTGGGCGAGGGGTGGGCGCCACGGGCCAACACCCCGCCGTTGTGTCGCTGGGCCAGGTCGATGTACGCAGCGGGTAGCTTGCGTCCAAGCTGCGCCTCCACCTCCCGCAGAACCTCGGCTGTGAGCGGGCTTTCCAGCGGACCGGAGGTGTCGAAGACGATCGTGGGACCGAGCACGCGCTGACGGTAGTCGCTCAGCGCCAGTTGCAGAAACAACTTCAGCTCCACAGTCCGATGCGGTCCGCGGTGGCACGCCCGGGGCTGCCTGCTCCACGGGACTGGCGTGCGCTGGTTGCGGGTCGCTCGCGCATCGCAGCGGCGGACGGGCCACTTATGGGTGACGATTGCGTTGCCCCGGACTTGCAGGCGTCAGCTGCCGCGAAGAATCTGGTCCCGGTACTGCTGGAAGCCGTGCCATCCAGCCGTCTGAGTGGGCTCGCCGGTTAGGAACTCGCCGGTCGAGATGTCGAGAGCGCGACCACCAACCGAGGCGACGATCCGCGCGATAACGGCCAGAACGTCGTCGCCGCCTCCACGCACGTACAACATGATCGAATCAACGGGGTCGTGCGACCCGATGTTGAGCTCGATGTGCCAAGTCGGGCCGACCAAGCGCCCCCACTCAGGATCCGAGAGATCGAGGTCCTGAAGGGTTTCAAGTAGCCACCGCCTGACATCCGGCCCGGTTCCCAACGGCGGCGGATTGAAGTCCTGCGGAAGCTGGTCAACCGACCTGGCGTCGGCCGGGGCGTCGAAGATAAGAACATCCCAACTCATGGCGTCCTCCGGCGTGCTCAGCCAACTCGGGCAGTTTACTCGTGGTCGTTGCACCACGATCCCTGCCATCCGCTCGGGCGTGTAAACGGCCGGGGCCCGCTCGGTAAGTGTGCCATCATCTGGCTTCCATGATTGACGGGACAGGACCCTAGCGGGTTGTGGTGAAACACCGCCGTCGGCTCGCGCTCTGCAACTCGTCTCGTGCGTTGACGACGAGGGCCGCGATCATCGATGCTCGTGCCCGACCGTCACGGGGAGGTTTCATGGCGTTGCTGGATATCGTTGTCACAACAGTTGGCGGCGCGCTCTCGGCGACCGTCGGGGTTTTCGTCGGCGGGATGCTCGCCCGCCAGGCACAGGACCGACACTGGCTACGGGACCGGCAACTCATGGCCTACCAGGACCTCCTGCGTGAGTACGCCACGTTCTCGATGATCTTGCGGCGCGCTCACCTGGGACGCACGGGCTGGGACTATGACTGGGGGGCATGGAGCGCCGCACTGATGTCAGCCAGCCTCGTCGCCCCGAGCGCGGTCACCGCCGAGATCGACAAGTTCGGCCAAGCGGTGCAGCAACTGTTGGACGTCACCACGGCGGTGGACACGACGACCGCACCACTGTCAAAGGACCAGTTCGAGCAAGTGATGGTGGCACCGGCCCGAGCGCAACTGGCTTTGGTCAATGCCATGCGCCGATCCGTAGGACGGAATCAGGGGCCGCTGTCGACATGGTTGGGCGGAGCAAACGGCCGCCCACCGCATTGGAAGATGGCTCAATCCGGACACGACGGCGCTGCCGGTCCGCAGTAGGCTTGACCTGCCCCAACCTTCGCGCCGTCGCCGCCGTCACTGGTGTCATGATCAGCAGGACACGCCCTAGTGGGGTTCCGCCCGTCAGCTGGCATGCGTCGGTGGGTGCCGCCGAGGGCGATCGTGTAAGCGACGCTGTCGACCAGCTGGCAATGGCTTGTAGGGCAGAGGGTTGTAGGCGTAGCAGCGCAGCAGCGGGTGCGGTGCGTCCAGCGATCCACATGTCGAAGGGCGTTCGTGCGGGCAGGGACGGTACTACATGCCTTGCGGACAATCGCAGCGACCGCCGACGGGAGAAGGGGCACGGCCGACCCGCCAATCCAGGGTCCTGAGGCATGCTGGCCAGCAACACCAGCACGGCAATCTCGGCCTCAACGTCGAGCTACCGAGTTTCGGCCAGAGTGCAGCCCCTGCAGCAGCGATGGCCCGGACGCCGGGCAGCCGAACACCTACCTCGCCTCGGCACGCCGGCACGTAGTCGTCGTCGGTGAGTTGGCCGTCGAGCACGGCGACCGCGAACTGGAGATCAACAGAGCCGCCCGACCCTGGGCATATGAGGCGATCGTCAGCGTGATTCGTCGCGGCGGGCGGAGAGCCGGTTCTGTGCCAGAGCGATCGCCTCGATGAAGCCGCTCATCTGGCGTACCGATGTTTCCTGCAGCTTCTCCAGCTGCGCGGTGAGTGCGTTCGGGTCGATGGGCGGCGCGGCCTTCGCGGTGGTGGAGGTTTGCAGGGAACGCAAGGCCTCGTTGACGGCGTCGCGGAGCTCTTCGGCGAGCGTCTCGGAGGGCACGCGCATCGCACGGGGGTCGAGGCTGATGCGTTCGATCTGGCCGCCGGTGACGGCGGTGACCTCGATCATGCCGGCGGCGCCGGTGCCGGTGCCGATTACCGGCTCGGCGGGGGACAGGGCGACGTTCTTGCGGACGGTCGAACGGAGCGTCTCCAGGAGCTGCCCGAGGTCTTCGTTGCTGTGGTGGGTGGACACGATGCGGTCACCATCCAAGGGTCGTGGTCGGATGCGGGGTACGGCTCAGACCGCCGAACGTCGGTGCATGTCGAGCAGATCGGTGGCCTGGTTCTCCCACGCGGTGTATAGGTCGTCGATGCTGTTGTTTCTGGCGTAGGTGAGTTCAGCGTGCGTCGCCGGCAGTAGCGTGATCAGCTGTAGCTCCGACTTTCCGTCGGAGTCCGGCAGGGCGTCGAAACCATCGGCGGTGTACGGGTGGGTGCCAGCCACGACGCCGGCGATCTCGGTGCCGGGGACGACCGGGCCCGGATCCGCGGACATGATCACCTCGTCGAGGCCGAGCCCGGCCCGGCGCCCCATTACGATCTCGGTGGTCAAAGGCACGAGCATGTGTGCCTCCTTCCGCTGCTCCGCGTGTACGGTGCAGACCAACTCTTGCGGCAGCACCACGGTGATCCGCTGGAACCGCAGGCCATTGGTGACCACCGAGACGAGGCTGTTCGGTGCGTAGCAGAACAAAAGGCCATAGCCGCGGTTACGGCCGAGGGCGGTCGGTTCCTCGAACTCCCGAGCCTCGCCCAGGTAGCGCTCTAGGTGTGGCAGAAAGTCCGCGAATCGTTCGGTCATCAGAGGGTCCTCCCGGCCCCGGTGGCCGCTGACTATCGTCGGAGTCTGGGCCGGCTGGTATCCATCGGCTGGGTCGAGCCGGCCGATGACGAGCCGCCGCTGTCCGTGGCCGCCGTTGTGCTATCTGTCGTGGTGGTCTGCTGGGGCACCATATGGCTGTAGTGACCATAGCCGGGTTCTGTGGATTCCGATCCATGGGCGACGTTCGTCGGCGGGTGCTCGACCTGAAAGTGCCGAGGCTCGTTTAACTCGTCCCGGAACTGCTTGTTGGTCACCGTGCCGGGATGGTCCTCGACGACCTTGACGAGCCGTCGGTACTCGGAGTCCTCCTTGTGCCCGAAGTGGTAGACCGCAGGCTCGCCGGATGCGCTGGTCGGGTTGTCAACCGGGTGCGTGTACCCGTTCGGGTCCTGCTGGCCGCGGTCGTTGAACAGCAGCGCGTTGCCGTGGTCATCCCGCTTGCATGGAATGATCGCGCCGGAGTTCGGGCAGACGAAGTCCTCGCCGTTGGACGCCCGCTTGGCATCCTTGAACACGGCACGCCTGGTCGTGGTACGAAGCTTGGGGCGATCCACCGCGAGGACGGCCGGATCAGCCGGATCATTGGGACGGTACTTACGCCGCTTGGGCCGGACTTGCGCCCCGGCCGCCGGCAGCAGGGGCCCGCCGCCGGACGGCTGCTGCGGCGGGTCCTGGCGCCCTCGCCCGGAGCTTCCGCCGGAGGACCGTCCGGAGCCGCCCGAACTCGACGAGCTGCCGCCGCCCGAGCTGTTGCCGCCGCTGCCCCTGCGCCTAGCCACCGAGCAACATTCCCATCGCCTGGTCGATCAGCATGCCGACGACGGCCCTCGCGATCGCCTGAAAGACCGGAATCTCCAGCAGCGACGCGCCGAACGTGGCAACCGCCGTCGCGATTGCCTGCGCCACCTGGACCGCGAGGATGATCAGCTGGACAATCATCTGCACCTTGAGGAAAAGGACCACTGCGGCGCAGACCATCAGCCCGGCACCCAGCACCAGCGCGGCCGTGGCACCGCTCGCGATCGCCGGCACCGGACTGTCGGACGCCTCCCACCAGGCGCGGAACGCATCCATCGCGTCTCCGCTGTTCTGCGCGACCACCGGCTGCACCGCGCCGGTTGAGTCGCTCACCGTCTGCTCAATGGTGTCGGCGAAGCCGAGCCACGCCTGGCCCATCTCGAACAGCGCGGTCTCGTCGGCGTCGGGCCAGTCGTACCCGATCCAGCTCAGCGCCGTGACCAGCTCGCCGGGAAGCTCGAGTCCCACTCGCGGACTACCCGAGCTGCCCGCTGATCGAGGTGAACATCTGGGCCACCTCGTCCTCGACCGCCTCGTACGCGTCCGCCATACCGACCAGGTCGTCGCCGCCGATCGCCATCTCGTCGGCGGCCACGTACAGGCAGCCGATGATGTATTCGGCGGTCTGCCGGTAGGCGGGGCCAATCAGCGAAGCCAGGTCACCGCTGCCCCACGGCTCGCCGTAACCGGCGAGCGTGGCCTCAAGCGTCTCCAAGGCATCGGCGAACCGGTCGCCGGCCTCGGCTAGCCGCGTGCCGCCGTCCCGCAGCGGCTCGGGCACCACGTCGAATCCCGCCACAGCGTCCCCCTGTCCGACTGCCCTACATCGACGCTCTTCTCGGTTGAGGAGTCTACAAGGGTCAGTCGACTGCCTCTCCCGATCGCGTCGGAGGATCGGCGGGGGGGTATGGGGTGCGCACCACGAGGAAGTAGCGGCGAGGCTGATCCCACCGGCAACCGGGCGGCGCTATGCCGACGCGGCATCCCGGCCAGGATCCCAATCAAGATCGGCCACGCCACCGGTACATCAAGACCACCGACGAGTACAAGCAGATCGCATTCCCGGCGGGGCAACGAACGGCCCTCTACCGGGACGTGCTGTGTCAAAGCGCCTTGCGAGTGATCGCCGATGTGTTCCGCTCCGACTATCTCGGGCAGGTGGACTCGGTCGCTTTCAACGGATACGTCCACGGGCGAGACCCCGCGACAGGACAAGACGCCGACCGTTGCCTGGTAACAGCAATGGTCCGACGCGAAGACCTGCGTGGGATACACCTGACAGTTGTTGATGCCGGCAACTGCCTCGCGGCCCTACGGGGCCAGGTCTCTCCACAGCCGGATCGCCTGGTTGCGGTGCGGCCCGGCGTCGATCGGACACAGTCACAGACGCGCCGTCCGTGTCAATGCCCGACGGGACCGCCGACGTCGACCTGCACGAGATGGATCCCGAACAGTTCGAGGACCTGGTCGCGGACCTGTTCCGCACCCGCAACCGGAAGGTGATGACCACGGCGCGCAGCGGCGACGAGGGCGTCGATGTCATCGCGGAGGATCCTGACCCAATCACAGGTGGCCTGATCGTCATCCAGGTCAAACGCTACCGTGCGACGGTCTCGCCAAGCGTCGTGCGGGACCTGTACGGCGTAGTTCAACATCGGGGTGCCACGAAAGGCATCCTCGTCACTACCTCGGGCTTCGGCCCAGGCTCTTACGAATTCGTCCAGGACAAGCCGCTGACGCTCATTGGTGGAACGGAACTGGTGGACCTGCTGGCCCGTCATGGATTACCAGGAACCCTCCCCTGAGGGGCGGTTATCCCGGTTAACGCCAGGTCGGGACGGCACGTCGGTAGCACCCGCCAAATCAGCCGCCGGTAGGGCCCCTGAGGAGGAGTCAGGGTGGACATCTCGTGGAGCGCTTCGTCTCCCACGTCTGGGACGTTCGTTCGACTGAGCGGCCAGGTGTCGCTGAGCTTGCGGAGCGGTTCAGTGAGTTACGTGCCCAGGGGCAGGGTTACCTCGAGGTCCCGGGCGGTGCCCAGTTCCCCGTGTGCGCGTTGGGGTTCAAGGGGTTTGCGGCGGTCGTCCATCTCATGTCGAATGACGGTGTGGTGTCTCTGCTGGTCGCGGATCAGCCCGCGGACGCGAGTGCGGAAGTGCTGGTGATGGACGACCTGGTCGAGTTCAGTGTCGACTTCGTGCTGGATCTCGATCGCGCCTGGCAGGTGGTCGAGGAGTTTGTTCGCACCGGTCACCCTGCTCGCGCGGTACATTGGTGCGAGTTGTAGCGATACGCGGCGTGGCTCCGCTCTGTGGACGGTCTGGCGGCGGCCGAGCGGCTCGGTTCGGAGCCCAGGGGGAGCAGATTGGGAGCAGCAGGGCGCCCTGAACGGCCTTGAATTGCGCTCAACGGCGTCGAATGGCCCTCAACTGCACCCATCCCTAGCTGCGGCTCCACGTTTCCGTAGGTCAGAGTGGGTGGAGCATCCTGTTTCACCGCGGAGTGCTCCGCAGTTCTGCGCATGGGTCGAAGGTGCTCTATGTCACCTGGCGGGGGAGTGTGCGCAGGTCAAGGCGGTAAGGAGCCTTTGGTTGCGCTGGCCTTGCAACTGGGAGCAGATTGGGTGCAGGTTGGCGAAGAGGTCTCCGCGCCCGAAGTGCTCACCGATGCCGGACAGGGACCAGGGGCTTCGACCTGCGGTGATGGAGATCGAGCGGTGCGGCGTGACCTCCCAGTGGATACCGAAGAGGTCAAGCCTCCAGCCTCCCGACTGGCTGGTGACGGCTGTTGAAATGAGGCCTGCCGGCGCCAGCCACGAGGTCAGTCCACATCGATGCCCGCCTCTGGATGTCGTCGCGGTGGCCTCGGTACGGGTCCCGCGAGCTGAGACCCAGATCCCACTGGCGAACCTCTAAGCAGGGCTTCCTGAACGGTGGCCTCTTCGGCGGATCCGAAGGCGTCGGCGTTGGCATCCCCGCAGAGGCGGTAGGGCGGCTTCCGCTCATGTCGATAAGAGCATCGTCGTGTACCGCCATCGATCGTTTACACGCCCACGCCAAGTTCCGTTCTTGCGACAGTGAGAAACGCACGACGCAAGTCGGCCACTCTTTGCTGAGCCTGATCCCTTTCACTTCGTTCATCTTGCGCAACAGATGCTAAAACTTCGACTTCCACCAATAACTCGCGCGCGATGTTGTACAGATCGACAGAACACACTAACTGGATCTCGGTCCGCGCATCACTCAGCGCACTCATTAGCTCCGCCACCACCTCTTTTTGCTCCTCCTTGGCAGAATTACGATCAGTGATCGTCTCAGCAAGGATGCAGCGCACAGCAGCATCGGTAGCACTCAGATACCGCACGTAGGCGGCGCGGCGATCATCATGCCATCGGCGTGCGTCGTCGCGATGGAGCCGGGCTCGGTCCATTACAATTGCGTTGATTTGGGCGAGAAGTACACCGGCAAGCGTGAAGAAGCCGGTGACTGTAGACACAGCCCACCAAGGCGCACCAGTCATGACCGCATTCTCCACCAGTGGGCCCGACTCTTCGACCCGGAGGCACCCTCAGCCTGCCGACCTTTCCGACCGCGTCGCTAAGGGATGTCTCGTAACCCCGGAGTCTGTCTGCTGAGGACGATCGGTCAGGATGCCTGGATGCAGGTGATCACGGCGGCCCGGCCGGAGTGGATCTTTCCGTTCACCGGGTTGCAGCCTGCCACTTCGGCAAGCTGGTCAGGTTGGTCGCTGAGCGTGGGGGTGACGGCGTCGCCGACGGTCGGCCGGGCCGGCAGTGGGCTCTTGACCTCTGCCTGTCGCCGGGGTGGCGTCGGTACGGATTCCGCGAGCTGAGACCCAGGTCCCACTGGCGAACCTCTGAGCAGGGCTTCCTGACCGGCGACCTCTCCGGCGGGCCCGAAGGCGTCAAACGTTGGCGCCCTGCGGAGGCGGTAGGGCGCCGTGCCGAGTTGAGTGCACTCGATCTACGGCCTGGTATGAGCAATAATCGGCGCCGTGAATACTGTCGTCGCCATCTCCCAAGTCGTTTCCACTTTAATCGTTGCGCTGGCGCTGTTGGTCGGAGCTCGCCAGGCCCGGCACGCTGGGCGGCAGGTCGAGGCGGCATACCGTTCACAACAGGTTCAAGGCACGATGGAAGTGGTCAAGTTGATAACCTCGCCCGAAATGCGGGCCGCCGCCCGGGTACTGCCGTCGGTTATCGAAGTGCCCTACAGTCAGTGGACCGAGGAGCAGAAGTCAGCAGTCACGGTCCGTTGCAACGGCTTCGACGTGGCGGGCATGTTCGTTCGTGCCAATATGGCCGACGAGACCTTCATCGTCGACAACTGGGGAGCGTCCATCCTGGAGATCCGCGAGATAGCGAGCCCGCATATCGCCGAGTTGCGGAACAGGTACCGGGTCGAGAGCTACTGGGGGAACCTGGTGTGGCTGGCAGGCCGTTGGGAGGCCCGACGGGCACTGCCGTCAACGCGCGAATAGGCCGCCGCCGAAGCAGCTGAATCTACCTTTTCTTAAGCCGTGGCGATCATTATCCGGGCAGCTGCACCCCATTTACTTATTCGCTTTTAGGTTCGGGTGGCGAGCTTACTATCATGCCGCGGAAAGCGCGTTCGCGATGGTTGCGCTCATTCGTTGGTCGCAGGCGGCGCAGTAGATCAGGCTGCGGCAAAATCTAGGAGCCGTTCCATTGTGACCTCGTCACGCAGCCCTCATCCCTAACCCGGGAAAGGACAGGAATGGAGTCCGACAAGGTGAAAACATACCTCCAAATGACGAGTCCTGGTTAGCTTCGGTGGGCAAGGGCTGTTGATGGCTTGGTTTTGGTGCCGGTCAAGGACCGGCCGGGGCGAGCTTGTCGCAGCTGCGTGAGGTGCATGATCGCTTTGCGTTGGCGCATCGATGGTCGAGCTTGGTTTGGTCACATTGGGATTGGATCGAATGGCTCAGCGACCCGGCGTTGCGTCACTGGTGGATCGAGGTGAACGACGAGCTGGCTGGTTGGGGCTGTCTGCGCTGGCATTCAGGGCCGGAGGTGGAACTGGACGCCTTCGGCCTCAGACCGGAGTGGACAGGGCATGGATGCGGTGGTTGGGCCTTGTCGCTACTGACGGAGGCCGCATGGAATCTGCAGGGTCCGCAGGGCAGTGCTGAGCTTGGCGAGCGAACTCGGCGGGTCTGGCTACATACCTCAAGTTGGGATCATCCTCAGGCGCTGGCGAACTATCTGGCCCGCGGCTTTGCGCCAGTCGAAGGCGGCATCTAGAGACGGGCTTGGGGTGCCAGTCGTGGGTAGAGGCGGCTGGCGCGCAGATGGACGGTGGTGCTAGGGGACATGGGGCAAAAGACGCCCGTGAATCGTCGTCAACCAGCGAGCAGTCATGGCAGCCGAGACGTCGGTCCCATCACGGGGCCGAGGATACGTCCAAAGTCCCGGTAGCCCACCGATGTGTCATCCTCACGTCGCTGCTCCCGTGCCCGGGAACTGATTCCCGGTGTCAGCGGAGATCGATGGACGGGCCCAGGTCGACCAGCCCGCCGATTCTGGCGACGATGCCGTCTGCGGTGTGTGTCGCGCTGGCGAAGACCGATGATGGGCTTTGGAGCGTGTCACCCTGGTGGATTTCGATTGCGCCGTTGCCGGATGTGTCGAGCAGGTGGGCGGCGAGGCAGCCGACACTGTTGGCGTTCGCGATGTCCTCGTCGACGCCGATCGCTGGGGCGAACATCCGGGCGGCGCCCGTTCGTGCGGTCGGCGACAGCGCGTAGGTGAAGCAGCCGAGATAGCCGCGTCGTCGACACTCGGTTGCCAGCCGATCGAAGTCGGGCTGCATGGACAAGAGTGTGTGGCGATCCCGGACGGGGACGAGGAGTCGTGGCGTGCCGGACGAGGCGACCCGTACGTCGGCGGCGATGTCCGTTCGTTTCAGGCCGAGGGCCGCGGTGATGCCACCGCCGGTTGCGTCGACATCGTCCGACAGGGCGATGACGCCTTGGTCGAACCAGACCTCGATGCCGTCAGGGCGCCGGGTGGCGGTCGTGGCGAAGGTGCGGCCTCCGGTGCGCTGGCGGCCGTGGTGGTCCATGGCACCGCTGCGGTGCAGCAGGACGGCCTGCGCGGCGATGGTGCCATGCCCGCAGTTCGTGAGTTCCCCGGCGCTGGTGAAGAACCGCACCCTGGGCGTATCCGCTCTGCTGGTGTCGATGAACGCGGAGTGGGTGGTGCCGGCCCTGCGGGCGATCGCGCGCCGGTCGTCGTCGGTGAGCGTCCCATCGTCGCTCACCACTGCGGTGGGGCTACCGCCTCCTCCACGGCGGGTACAGGCGTTGACCACCACCACTGGTGGGCCGACCATCAGGCGGCCGTGACGTCGGCGAAGCGAGGAGCACCGGGATCGAGGTCGGTGCGAGCGGTGCGGGCGGCGAAGCAGATCGTGTGGTACCACCCGCACAGCAGTGCCACGTCGAGCAGCTGCCGCTCGTCGAACAATTCCCACGCGGATTGCCACAGATCGTCGTCGACGTCGGATGAGTCGTGCGGGGCATCAACCATCCGGATGAGCATGGCCTGACGGCCGGCCGTCCCGCACGGGTCGTCAGGGGATCCGCGGGTGAGTGAGGTTACCTCATCCCGAGCAGGTCCGGTGTGGTCGGCGAAGGCCATGAGGTGGACGCCCCACTTGTATTCGCAGCGGCAGCGCGCGCATGTCCGCAGGATGATGATCTCCCGCTCGCGCAGTGCTAGGGGCAGTTGACGGCCGAGTTCATAGCGGCCCCAATGGCTCATCGCGATGGTCATCGGCAGGTTCTTGGCGAACGTCTGGAACAAGCCGATGGGAGGCATGCCAGGCGGCATCACCGTGGCGAGTTGTGCTTCCACGTCGGGCGTGAACGGCGGTTCGAGCGCTGGGATGCGAGCCATGACCAGACTCCAGATGCTTCGGATTCAGAAGCACGGTAGCGATTCTGCTCCCGAAGCGCCAGGGCAGATGGTTAGCGGGTTCAGACCTCGTCGTCCACGCTCAAGGCCGAGGCCCACGCGTCGGACCAGCGAACGAGCGGGCGCAAGGCCTGGTAGGCGCCGCGGCCGAGGTCGGTGAGCTCGTAGGACGTATCCGGCTTCTGAGAGACGAGGTGGGCGTCGAGCAGTTCGGTCAGCCGCTGCCGCAGAACACTGGATGACATGTTGTCGCAGCGCTGCTGCAGCGCGCGGAAGCCGACCGGCCCATGCTGCAACTCCCAGATGATGCGCAGGTTCCAGCGACGCCCGAACAGGTCGAGGGCGGCCATGAGGGGCCGTCCGGTGCTCGATCCGCGTACCCGCTGGCCCGGCCTTGGTGCCGTCACCGCCTGTGCCGCCCCTCTTGATGCTTCGAACTCCGACACAGTACCGTCCCATGCGATGATTCTATTTCCGAAGCGATCGGGGGCGGCTTCGTGAGGCGACTACGCACTGCGTTGTGCGACCGGCTGGGCATCGATCTGCCCATCGTTCAGGCGCCCGTGGGTTCCGCGGCAGTACCGGAACTGGTGGCGGCGGTGTCCGAGGCCGGCGGTCTTGGCATGCTGGCGTTGACGTGGCAGACACCCGATCAGGCACGGCGGAGCATCCGGCGTACCCGGGAGCTCACCACCCGGCGGTTCGGCGCGAACCTGGTTCTCGACCTCCCGGTGAACGATCTGCTCACCGTGTGCCTGGAGGAGAAGCTGCCGATCATTTCCACCTTCTGGGGCGACCCGTCGACGGTGCACGGCCGGATTCACCGGGCCGGGGCGCTGCACCTGCACACGATCGGCGACATCGCCGAGGCCGTGCACGCCGTCAGGGCCGGGGTAGAGGTCGTCGTGGCCCAAGGCTGGGAGGCAGGCGGTCACGTCCGCGGCGGCACGAGCACCATGTCCCTGGTGCCGGCCGTCGTCGACGCGGTCGGGCCGGTGCCAGTGATAGCTGCAGGAGGAATCGCGGACGGGCGTGGCGTCGCGGCAGTGCTCGCGCTCGGCGCCCAGGGCGCCATGCTGGGCACCCGCTTCCTGGCCGCTGTCGAAGCCGCCATCCATGAGGTGTACCGGCAGCGCCTGATTGCGGCCACCGCGGCGGACACTGTGCACACCCTATGCTTCGACGGCGGATGGCCGAACGCCACGCATCGCGCACTGCGCAACACGACCCTCCAGCGTTGGCAGGAGGCCGGCTCGCCGCCTGCCCCACTGCGGCCCGGCGAGGGTGATGTCGTCGCCGTCGACGCGTCTGGCGAGAACCATCCTCGATACGGGGACCTGATGCCGCTGCCCGGGATGACCGGTGACCTGGCCGCCATGGCCCTGTACGCGGGCCAGTCCGTGAGCCTCGTCCACGACGTCCTGCCTGCCGCCCGCCTACTGCACGACATCGCCGGTCAGGCCGCCGCCACCGTCGACCTGCTGCAAAGCCCGACGACGTGATGCCCGTTCCGTCCGCGGTGTTGTTCGACGTCGACGGCGTGCTGGTTGACTCCTATCCGGCGTACCGCCGAATCTGGAGCCGGTGGGCGACGCTGCGCCACCTCGACCCGGACCTGGTCTGGTCCCATACCCACGGTCGCCGGCCCGTCGACACCGTCGCGCTGGTGGCACCGCACCTCGACGCTGACGCCGAGTACCGGCTCGTCCGAGAAATCATGGCCGCCGAGGGCGACGCCTTCCCCGTCTACCCCGACGCCGGCGCCGTGTTGAGCCTGCTCGACGGTCACCTGTGGGGTGTGGTCACGTCCGGCCGGACGGCGACCGTGATGCAGCGGCTGCGCGCGGGCGGGCTGCCGGATCCTCCCGTCCTGGTCGACAGCAGCCAGGTCCGGCGCGGCAAGCCGGGCCCCGAGTGCTATCTGCGCGCCGCGCACCTTCTCGACACCACAGCAGCGAACTGCCTGGTGATCGAGGACGCTCCCGCCGGTATCGAAGCAGCCCGGGCTGCCGGCATGACGGTCATCGCGGTCCGCACCACACACCCTGCCGACGAACTGACCGGCGCACACCACTGTGTTGACACCCTCAGCGACACGATTCCCCTCTTCACAGACTGGCTGAACAGGACTCGACAATGAACGAGGTAACCGAGCAGTTCGATCTGGTGGTCCTCGGCGCGGGCCCGGGGGGCTACGTCGCGGCGATCCGCGCGGCTCAGCTCGGGCTCAGAACAGCCATCGTCGAGAGACGGTACTGGGGTGGCGTCTGCCTCAACGTGGGCTGCATCCCTTCCAAGGCGCTCCTGCGCAACGCCGAACTCGCCTCGAGCACCGGCGTGGGCTTACCGAATTGCTGCACGCCAACCCGGGTCTGCGGGACCTGTTGCTGTGGCGGCTGCCCGGATGCGATTCAGACCGAGAACCAGCTGTCGCTGGTTCTGGAGGTGGTTGGCCCAGCGACAGGAACGGTCCTCGCACTGTGCCGAAACGCAGGTAGCCCGCCCGCTACCATCCACGCGTGATAGGAAACCGTCGATGGGTACGGTGGATTTTCCTCTTCAGCGGTGCGGTTTTCCTGCTGATGGGCGGGTACTGGCTCTTCACCACAACCCGGGCGCAGGCCAACGGGCAGGCGGGTTGGACCGGTGGGTTCATCGCGGTAGCTGGGTTGGCGTTCGGGATGGCCCAAGTTGTTCTCGGCGCCTTGGCGCTGCGCCGACAGCAGCCGGCCCGCGGCGTAGCGCCGACCGTGGCGGCACCCCCGGGCACACCAGGGATGATCTCGCTGACCGCGCCGCAGCCGGCCGCATTCACGCGGGGCCGTGACGAACTGGTCGGCGAACTCGCCGGGCTCGTCCGCCGGTGGTACCAGCCAGCGGCGCGGGTACGGGTGTTGCACGGCATGGGCGGTGCCGGCAAGAGCACTGTCGCTCAGCTGGTGGCCAGGCGATTCGCCGACCGCAAGGGAAAAGTCTGGTGGGTCTCGGCGGCGAACGCCACCGCCCTGCAAACCGGAATGCGGCAGCTCGTCGCCGATCTCGGTGCCTCCGATCACGACATTCAGCGAGCCTGGTCCGGGCTGACCGGCGCCCCGGATCTGCTCTGGAGGCTGCTGTCCGGCGTTCCCGGACGCTGGCTCTTAGTCATCGACAACGCCGACGACACCCGGTTGCTGGGACTGGACGGCGAGCCGGTCACGGCCGCACGGGGGTGGGTCCGGCCGGTACCGAACCGTCGGGGCCTCCTACTGGTCACGACTCGCGACGGTGACCCCGAGGTGTGGAACACCTCCTGGTGCAGAATGCACCGGATCACGATGCTGTCCGCCTCCGACGGTGCCGCCGTACTGCTGGAACATGCCGGGAACCACGCGGGCGGCGTACGGGAGGCCGCCGCACTGTCGCAGCGTCTCGGCGGCCTGCCGCTGGCTCTCGGCCTGGCCGGCCGAGCCCTGGCCGACGCACAGCTATTGCGGCTACCCGGCATCGCGACCACCTTCGCGGCCTATCAGACCGCGATCGATCCGCTCGGCGAGTCCACCATCGGGGGGGCCGTCAGCCGTACCTGGGAAATGTCGCTCGACCTGCTCGACAGTCGCGGCCTGCCTGAAGCCCGGTCGCTGATGTGGCTCCTCGCAACCTTCGCCGACGCGCCGATTCCGACCGGGCTGCTGGGATCACCGCTGAATCCCCGCGATACACAGGAGTTACTGCGCGCCCTGGCCACACTTGGCCTGATCACCGTCGAGAATGGCGATCCGGACTCGGCGAGCCTGCGCGTCCATCCGCTCATCCGCGCCACCATTGATCCGCTGGCTCAGTTGAGCCTGGCGGTCACACTGCTGGCCGGATTCGCCGACGGCGACCCGGACGACTCCGGGCAGTGGCCAAAGTGGCAGGCCGCTGCCCCGCATGCCTTCCACCTACTGAATGAGGCAACCCGCACCACCGACACCGACCTGATCATTCGTGCCGCTCGCATCGCCGAAAACGCCGCCCGTTACCTCAACGCCACTGGGCTGTACGCCGTAGCCCTCGACCATTTAAGCGCCCTGCGGTCGATCCGAGAACGGGAGCAGGGCGCACACCATCCCGACACCCTCACCACCCGGTTCCGCCTGGCATACACAATTGGATTCGCCGGCGATCCGGCGGCCGCCCGCGATCGGTTCGCCGCCCTGCTGTCCGCCCAGTATCGGGCGTTGGGCGCCGACCATTTGGACACCCTTGACACCCGTAACCAGTTGGCCCGCTGGACCGGGGAGACTGGCGACATCGTGGCGGCCCGCGATCAGTACGCGGCACTGCTGCCCGTCCAGGAGCGATTCCTCGGCGCAGAACATCCGGCCACCCTGGCGTCGCGGCAAGGGCTCGCCCAATGGACCGGCAGGGCCGGCGACGCAGCCGCCGCCCGCGATCAGTTCGCCGCGCTGCTACCGGTCCGCCAACGGGTACTGGGCGACGAACACCCGGACACGCTGGCCACCCGGCATCGGCTGGCCCAGTGGACCGGCTGGTCAGGCGACGCCACGGCCGCCCGCGACCTGCTCATCGACGTAGTGGACAGCTGCCGCCGGGTACGCGGTGCGGAGCACCCGGGTTGCCTGTACGCCCAGCATGACCTGGCGCGCTGGATCGGATACGCGGGCGATGCCGCCACTGCTCGCGACCAGTTCGCCGTGCTGCTGCCCATCCGTGAACACGTCCTCGGCCCGGAACATCCCGAAACCCTGGCCACCCGCCATGGCCTTGCCTACTGGATCGGCGCCGCGGGCGACGCCGCGGCCGCACGAGACCTGTTCGCCGCACTCGTCCCCGTCCGCGAACGCGTCCAAGGCCCGGAACACCCCGACACTCTGGGCAGCCGGCACGAACTTGCCTGTTGGACGGGGAGAGCGGGCGACGCCGAAGGCTCCCGGGCCCAATTCGCCGCGCTACTACCGGTTCGCGAACGGGTGCTGGGCACCGACCATCCCGACACCACCGACACCCGTCGCAAACTGATCGAGCCTCTGGACGTAGCCACTAGGCCTGCCCCTCGATGGTTTCAGCTCAGGCGCGGGGGATGAGGCTCGTTGGTCAGGGCCGCCAGAGCGGCAGCAACCTCCCGAAGGCTCGGCGGACATACGTAGTGGTGGTGTCGACCCGGCAGCAGGCCTGGCACGATCTCGCTTCTTGCTGGGAGACCTCTTCGGCGGCACCGAAGATGTCAGCCATGGTGCTCCCGGCCGTCAGTTGGGTGACGTCCGCTCAGCTGCCGGTGGCCTATCCTCCCGTGCGTGGATGAGCGCATGTGGCACCAGAGTTCCGACGTATCCCTGGTCATCCGTACCGATTTTGCCCATCCACAGGAATGGACAGCGATTCAGGCGGCGATCGCTGAACCGCAGACAGAAGACGGGTTCACCGCTTGCGTTGCATTCGTCGATGATCGTGCGTTCGAGGGGATCACGCCGTCGCAGCTCCTGGAGGTGGTGCCCGCGGATTTCAATCATGCCGTTGCCTTCCTCGTCGACACGAAGGCGCTGACCCACCCTGATCGGCCGATCCTGGTAGTCAACCTCTACGACTACGTGGAAGATCTAGAGGACCAGGGCAAGGGGCCGCAGTACGGTGCCACGTTCCGAGTCCTGCCGTCCGAGATGTGGTCGGTTCAATACAACCTCACGATTTCGAACATGGACTGGAAAGATTTTGCCGACAATGCGAACGGCGAAGGCATCTTCCGCGGCTTCTACTAACACGCAACCTGATGCGAACATCTGCCGACGACATAGCGCATTAGCCGTCCGTACACCCTCACGGCCAGTACGGCATCGAGATCGCCCGCCGAATCATCAGGCGATGATCGTGGCTGCAGACCCGGCCGCCAGCGCCATGGTCGGCGTGACTCGACATGATTGCTGGACGAGTCAGCTGACGGACCTACCCGAGCAGCGCCGCCGCCGCGGCCAGGGTGGCGAGCGACATCGTCGTGGTCACCACCACCGCCCGGTTGGCCACCGCCTCGCCGACGCCGTACTCCTGGCCGAAGATGAACGTGTTCTGCGCTGTCGGCAGGCCCGCGCACACCACCACGGCGAGCAACTGCGGCGCGGATAGGTGCAAGGCCAGCCCGCCCGCGTACGCGATGACCGACTGTGCGACGAGCTTCAGCGCGGTGATCACGGCCAGCTCGGCCAGCTCGGCCGGCTCGGCCCGCGACGGCGCCGTGCGGTGCATCGACGCGCCGAGCGCGACCAGGGCGGCCGGAACCGCGGCGCCCGACAGTCTCGCCAGCAAATTGCTGACTGTGGGCTGCCGGGTCAGCGAGCGGTGGGGTTGGCTAGTCGGCCCAGTTCGGTTGCGGCGAGTTGGCGCAGGGTCTGGTTGGGGTCGCGGGTATACCAGTGGAGGATGTCCGGGGCAGCGTCGGGCGCGAGGTGTCGTGCCACGACCGCGACGCGCTGACGGACCATTGGATCTGGGTCGTCCGCCAATTCGATCAGGAGCCGCCCCCGGAGTGATAGCCCGCCATCGGCGCTGGCGAGTCCGCTGAGGGTCGCCGCTCGTACTGCGGCCTCGCCGTCTCGTGCCAGCATCGTGAGTTGCGGCGCAACGCGGGGATCCGAGTCAGCCGCCTTCGCCAGCGCTGTCGCGGGCTTGGACTCGCAGTTGTGCGTCTTGGTCGGCGGCCAGCACGTCCGCTCATGTCGGTGTGCGCGCCTTTGGGAGGATGTGAGCATGCCCAGCCGCTCCTTTCCTTTCTCGCCTCGCAGCAGTCGCCAGTTGGAGCGCGGAGATCTCATCGCTGTCCCGTGTGAGCCATCTGGTTGGGCTTGTCTTCAGGTGGTCGACCTTCAACGTCGAGGGCCGGGGTCGCTCACCACGTCCATCGCCGGGATCCTGCCGTGGCGTGGCGACGAACCGCCTACCGAGGACGACGTTGCGGGATTGGCTGTACGGGAGCAGGGCCTGACGCGCATTGAGGTCTTCACCGATGGAGGACTTCAGGTGGTGGCGGCGGGGGTTGTCGACACGAACTTGCCGTCGCACTACGAGGACTCGGGTGTCGGGGCCGTCCATAGGGTCTGGGGTTGGCGTACCGCGATCCGTGGGGCGAAGGACGCGGCTTCCTCTGTCTGACATGGGCGCTACCGGCGCTCCGGCGGCTGAGCCGCCGTTCAGTCAAGCCAGCAGATTACCGCGGCACCATCGCGGGCGGCTGCAGCGAAGAAGGTCTGGACGCCTGGCAGATAGTGGGCCACCCACGTAAGTTCGCTGGGTCCTTCCCAGGGGCCGGGGTAGATGTCGGCCCGTTTCAACTCCTGCGGGTCGACGCCCCGAATGAGGCTGTCTTCGGTGAGTGCGGCCAGTCGCGAGGCGGCCGTCGCTACTTGGACTGGCGTCAGATAAGAGGGTGGTCCGTAGCCCCAGTCGTCGTCGAGGTTCTCCAGGAAATCGAACATCTCCTCGCTGTCAGGCTCGACGTCTGGCAGCTCCACGAACCTCTCCGCGCCTAGTACTGCAACGGCAGTAGGCGAATCGAGTTCGGCTCGCGTTCGTTGGTCTGCCTGTGACGGACGTTGATGTCGATCGTTGGCACGGGGAGTTGGAC
>NZ_JBEZGJ010000120.1:0-23352 GCF_040649965.1 Micromonospora sp. NPDC048843 | reverse complement strand
TCGGCCGTGGTGGTGCTGGCCGCCGGGTGCGGCGGCGGTGGCCCCCAGTCGAGTGGCGACCAGAAGCTGACCGGCGACAAGATCGTGCTGGGCGTACTCGGAGTTGTCGTTGAGCAGGGTTGAAGAGCTTGTCGCCCTGGTAGTGGGCGACCACCGGCGCGCTCAGCGCACCATTGACGGTCTTCTTCAGCCGGGCGACTCCGTGGTGCACCGGGGCCGACCCGAGGTGCGTGTCACCCGCGTAGAAGTCGACGGTGCCGGAGGGTGTCGACGTGCTGGTGCTGACCGTGCCGACCGTCGCGGTGGCGGTGACCTTCGTGTGGTGCGACGGGCTCGCCGGTGACGTGGCGACGTCGAGATCGGTGGTGGTGGCCCGGAACGTCAGGGTGCGCAGGTAGTGGTTCAGCAGCGGACGCCACACGTGCCAGGTGTGCACGCCCGGCACGTTGTACTCGTCCAGCTCGACGCCGGCGGCCCGCAGGGCGGCGGCGTTGCGCTGCGAGTTCTCGGCGATGTTGCCCAGCCGGTCCTGCAGCCCGGTGCCGATCATGATGCCGCCGGCCACCGACTTCATGCTGTCGACCTGGGCCTGGGTGGCGGCCGGGCCGCCCGCGCTCCAGGCCGCGTGGTAGCCGAACAGGTCGGTGTGGTTGTACATGATGGTGTACGCCCGGCTGCCACCTGCGGAGAAGCCGGCGAACGCGCGGTCCTGCGCCCGGGTCGAGACGCGGTAGTTCTGCTCGACGAACGGGAAGATGTTGTTCCGTAGTTCGTTGACGTAGCCCTCGTTGCCACCGGGGAGGCCGTTGAAGTCGGTGGACACGATCACCATGGGCTGCGCCGCACGGTCCTTGATCGCGTTCTCCAGGACGAGGTGGGCCACGCCCTGCATCGTCCAGGCGGTCGAGTGGTCGCCGCTGCCGTGGCTCAGGTAGAGCGTCGGGTACGGCGTGACGCGGTTGGGGTCGTAGCCGTGCGGCAGGTAGACGACGATGTCGTGGACTCCCACCGGGTTTGTCGACAGCGGCGAGGTGTACCGCCGGGACTCCAGCCGGCCGACCCTGGCAACCGGCGCCTGGTAACCGGTGTCGTACGTCGGGAACTTCCGACTGGCCGGGACGTAGATCGTGCTGCGTACCGCGCCGGGCGCTCCCGGGTACTGCGGCTGGATCTGCCACCGGTTGGCGGGGTCGTCGTGCAGGGCACAGCCGGTGGCGAGCTCGTTGGCGCAGTCGTGAGTGAACGCGTACCGGAACGTGCCCGCCGGCAGCGGGGTGGTGAAGGTCCAGACCCCGTCGGGGCCCTTCCGCATGGCCTGGATGTGCCACGGGGTGGCCGCGACGTCGCCGGGTTGCCACTCGGCGGGCGGCCGCGCGTCACCGCAGTCCTGGCAGGCGATGTTCTCCGGTCGGGAGTAGAACCAGTCGCCGTAGACGTGGACCTGCTGAACGTCCTCGGGCGCCCGGTACCGGAAGGTGACTGTGTACCCGGTCGGGGGCTTGTCGGTGCGGGTGACGGTCGGGCCCAGCGGCGCGGGCGGTGCGGCCGAGGCCGCCGGTGCGGCGACCGTTCCGGCCGTCACTGTGACGGCGGCGAGCAGCGCGAGCATCAGCCGGCGTGTCGGCATCGGGGGACGGGGAGGTGCGACGGGCATGGTCCTGCTCCCTCTTCGGCGTGTGGTCAGACCGCACCGAGCGGCCGACCGACCATTCGATGGTGAGGTGAAGGGATACCAGTAACGAGCGATGCAGCTATTGCGAGCGCTAACATCGTTCCCTGTCGAAAACACAACCATGAATTGCATTGACGGTCAAGACGGAAATCGGAGTGGAGAATCGCATCCAAACAATTCGGGCGCGCTTCATCGGCGCCAGGACAACTGGCGCGCGAATTCTCTGTCGGGTCAATGTCGTCAAGGAATTCGCGCGCCAGTCACAGGTGGCCCGAAACGTACCCGGGAGACCGGCGGACGCGATTATTCGACCGCTGGCTGCAACCTCCCGTCGACTCGCCGGGAGATGGCGGTGTACTCGTCGCGCAACTCCTCGGGGAGGACCCAGGCCGGGGCGTCCTGCCACGCCAGCGGGCGGAGGAACCGTCGGATCGACGTCGCGCCCACCGACGTGTGCACGGCGTTCGTCGACGGCCACGGTCCACCGTGGTGCTGGGCCCACGAGACCCGGACACCGGTGGGGTAGCCGTCGAAGACGATGCGACCCGCGCGGGCGGCGAGCACGTCGACCAGTCGGCGTACGACGTCGGCGTCGTCGCCCGGTCCGCTGTGGAGCGAACCGGTCAGCGACGGCGTGACGGCGGCCAGCGCGGCGTCGAGGTCGGCGGCGTCGTCGTAGCGGACCACTACCAAGAGCGGGCCGAAGCACTCGTCGGCGATCTCGGCGGTCAGGCCGGCGAGGCCGACCTCCAGGAGGGTCGGTGCCACTGTGAAGCCCTCGCCGGGTTCGACCTTCGGCCGCGCCGACACCCGGGCGCCGGCCCGCTCGAACTCGGTGGACCGGTTCTCGTACGCGTCCCGGATGCGCTCGTTGAGCAGGACCGTGCCACCCGACGCGTCGACTCTGGCCCGCAGCGCCTCGACCAGGCCGTCACCGCGGGGATCCGACGGAACGAACGCCAGGCCGGGCTTGGTGCACAACTGACCGCCCGAGTTCGTGAAGGAGCCGAACAGCCCCTCGGCGATCTGGTCCGCTCGGGCGGCGGCCGCGTCGGGCAGGACGACGATCGGGTTCACGCTGCTCAGTTCGGCGTACAGGGGGATGGGGTCGGGTCGTTCGTCGATGGCCGCCTGGATGGCACGGGCGGCGTTGACCGAGCCGGTCAGGGCGGCCGCGCGGATCGCCGGGTGACGCACCAGCGCGCGACCGGCCTGCTCCCCGTACACGGTCGCGACGACACCCTCGGGCCCGCCGAGGTCGCGGACTGCCGACTCGATCGCGGCGGCGGAAGCGTGTGAGGTCAGCGGGTGGGACGGGTGAGCCTTCAGGATCGTCGGACACCCGGCGGCGAGCGCGGCGGCCGTGTCACCGCCGGCGACCGAGAAGGCGAACGGGAAGTTGCTGGCCCCGAAGACCGCGACCGGTCCGAGGGGTACCAGCATCCGCCGCAGGTCCGGGCCGGGGCCGAGCGGTGTGTCGGCGGCGTGGTCGATGGTGGCCTCGACGTACGCTCCGTCGCGCAGCACCTCGCCGAACATCCGGAACTGGAGCGCAGCCCGGGTGAGTTCCCCGTCGAGTCGCGCGTGGCTCAGCCCGGTCTCCGCCTCCGCGGCAGCGACCAGATCCACCCGACGGGACTCCAGCGACGCGGCGATCGCGTCCAGCAACTCCGCGCGGCCGAGCCTCCCGCGCGCGGCCAGCCACTGCGCCGCCGGGGACATCTGAGCGGCGATCACCTCCAGCCGAGACTCGTCGGTCTCGGTGAGCTCCGTCGCGCGACGCTGACCGTCGCGCGGATCGACAGTGATGACCACGTTCACAGCAGTCCTCTCCTTACCAGATTGCCCATGAGATCGCGGACGCCGAAGTGCCAGGGCTCGCACTCCTCCGCGTGCCGCACCCGGTTGACCAGGGTGCCGAGCGCCGGGCAGCTGATCCGTACCACGTCGTCGACCTTGTGGGTGAAGCCCTCACCGGGGCGGTCCCGGTCCTGGATGGGCGCGAACATGGTGCCGAGCATCAGGGCGGCGCCGTCGGGATAGTGGTGGTGCGGCCCGATCAGCTGCCGGACCAGCTCCTCGGGATCGCGCGACATCTGGGTCATCTCCGAGACCGCCTCCAGGTGGAAGCCGTCCTCGCCGCGAACCTCCAGGCGCACCTCGAGTTCGCGTACCCGATCCATGCCGAACTGGTCGTCGAAGAGCCGGATCAGGGGGCCGAGGGCGCAGGAGGCGTTGTTGTCCTTGGCCAGGGGAAGCAGGAGCGCCGAGCGGCCCTCGATGTCGCGCAGGTTCACGTCGTTGCCGAGGGTGGCGCCGACGATCCGGCCACTGGACTGGACGATGAGCGTGACCTCGGGTTCCGGGTTGTTCCAGGTCGACGCGGCGAGCACGCCGACCGGAACGGCGGTGCCGACGGCGGAGAGGATCTGTCCCTTGGTGAAGATCTCAGCGTCCGGGCCGATGCCCACCTCCAGGTACTGGCTCCACATGCCCTCGGCGACCAGCATGCTCTTGAGCCGATCCGCCTCCGGCGAGCCGGCCTCCAGGCTGTGCAGGTCGACACCGACGTCGGCGAGCATGCGGTGCCGGATGTCCGCCGCCAGTGCCAGGTCTCCCCGCGCCCGTTCCTCGATCACCCGCTCGATCATGGAGATCGGGAAGGTCACGCCGGCGGCCTTGAGCGCCTGGAGGTCGACCGGGGCGAGCAACCAGGGCCGGCCATGGTCCCGGGTCGCGGCCCCCGTGTTGGCCAGTATCTCCCCGAAGTCGCCCACCCTCGGCCCGTCGAGCCCGGCCACCGTCGCGGCGGGATCGGGCAGTTCGCAGATGTCGCGGACGGTCGGGAACCGGTGGCTGATGTCGATGACCTCGCCGTCGCGGACGGTCACCGGTGAGGGGCCGTCGCCGGACGGGTCCCAGATCCGGCCGATGAGGACGCTGTCGGCATCGTCCGGCAACGCTTCGGCGGCGGTGCCGACCCAGTCCGCGGCCGCGGCCGAACCCCGGGGCCGTGGCAGCGTCATGAGTCGCTCTCCAGGTTGAAGAAGGACCGCTCGTCGCGGGGACGGATGTCGAAGACGGCGTCCTGGAACATCCGCAGCGGGTGCGGTGTGAACGGATGCTGCTCGATCGCTGTGAGATCCACCTCGATGCCCAGGCCGATCCCGGTCGGGATGAGGATGTCGCCGTCGTCGGTCAGCACCAGCCGCTCGTTGGTGATGTCGGGACGCCAGGGCACGTCGGTCGCCATGATCTCCAGGTAGCGGAAGTTGGGCAACGTCGCCCCGAGTTGCAGCGTGGCGGCGGTGCTGAGTGGACCACTCGGGTTGTGCGGCGCGAAGCCCACGTAGCTGGTCGCGGCGAGCGTGGAGATGAAGGCCAGCTCGGCGATCCCGCCGGCGTGCGTCACGTCGGGCTGAACGAAGTCGACAGCCTGGCGGGCCAGCGCCGGCGCGAAGCCCTGCCGCCCGTACCACCGCTCCCCCGCGGCGATCGGCACCGGCGACGCGCGACGGATGTCGACGAGCGCATCGAGGTTGTCCGGCGGGCAGGGCTCCTCGAACCACACCGGGTCGAACTGGGCGATCTCGTTGGCGACCTTGATGGCGTGGCGGACGTCGAAGCGGCCGTGCCCCTCGACGAACAGCTCCACCTCGCGGCCCACCGCCTGGCGGACGGCGTCGATCTGGGCCAGCACCCGGTCCAACTGCGCCGTGGTGATGGTCAGGTCGTAGTTCTCGAACGGGTCCCACTTGAGGCCCCGGAAGCCCGACTCCACAGTCCGGCGCGCGGCGGCCGCGTAGTCCTCCGGCGTGACGGCGCCGGAGAACCAACCATTGGCGTACGCGCGGACCCGGTCGCGGGTCGCGCCGCCGAGAAGCCGGGAGACCGGTACGCCGAGCTCGCGAGCCGAGATGTCCCAGAGGGCCATCTCCAGCGAGCTCAACGCCGTCATGATCACCGGCCCGCCGCGCCAGTACCAGTCCCGTGCGGTCTCGTAGAGGATCTTCGAGATGCTTGTGGGATCCAGGCCCACCACCGCCTCGGCCAGCTCGGCGATGGCTCCCTGGACGGCCCGTTCCTTGCCCTCCAGGGTGGCCTCACCGAGCCCGATGATCCCCGCGTCGGTGTGGACCCGCACGATGACGAGGTTCGTACGGTAGAAGTCGACGACCAGTGTGTCGACAGAGACGATCTTCATCTTTCGGCTCAACCCTTCACCGCACCGGCGGTCATGCCGGACACCACGTACTTCTGCACCAACAGGTAGAAGGCGACGGCGGGCAACGTGAACAGGAAGGCGACAGCCATCACCGTCTGGATCGGTGTACCCAGTTCGCCGATGAAGTTCGCGATGCCGACGGAGGCGGGCTGGAGGTCGGGGTTGAAGATGAACGTCACCGCGAACACGTACTCGTTCCAGGCGTGGAAGAAGGCGATGACAGCGGTCGCCGCGATCGACGGCGCGATGAGCGGCACGTTGATGCGGGTCAGGGTGGTGAAGGGCCGGGCGCCGTCGGCGCGCGCGGCCTCCTCCAGCTCCTTCGGGATTCCGTCGATCGCGCCCTTGAGGATCAGCGCGACGATCGGCAGGACGAAGGCGGAGTTCACCAGGACGAGGCCGGTCAGCGAGTCGAGCAGTTCGAAGCGGCGGAACAGCGCGAACAGCGGGACGACCATGAGCGCCTCGGGAAGCATCTGCGTGAACAGCAGCACAACGGTCAGCACGGCCTTGCCCCAGAACGAGAACCGGGACAGCGCGTAGCCGAGCGGGATGCCCAGGCCGACGGAGAGAACCATCGTGCCGACGGCGATGATCAGGCTGTTGAGCAGCCACCCGGCCGCCTTGCCCTCGGCGAGCGCGTCCACGAAGACCCCGAACTGACCGAGGTCGGGCGTGAGCCGGGGCTGATCGGCGAAGAGGTCGCTGTTGCTGGACAGCGCGGTGACGAACATCCAGTACAGCGGGAACACCGCGACACCCAGCACGACGAGCACGGCGACGATCCGTGCGGTGACACCGAATCGGAAGCGCCTCATCGGACGTCCCCCTTCTCCACGGCACGGGCGACCAGGCGGCTGCCGATGATGACGATGAGCGAGATGACGACGCCGACCATTCCGATGGCCGCCGCCGATCCGAGTTCCTTCGAGTCGAACGCCTGCGAGTAGAGGTCGATGACGAGCGTCTCGGTGGCACCGACCGGTCCCCCCTTGGTCATCAGCCAGATCAGCTCGAACCGCCGCAGCGACCAGATCGTCATCAGCAGTGCCAGCAGGCCCACCGTCGGCTTGATGACCTGCCAGGTGACTGCCCGGAAGGTGGCCCACCGTCCGGCGCCGTCCACTGTCGCGGCCTCGTTCAGGTCCTGCGGGACGGACTGGAGGGCGGAGAGCAGCACCACGGAGGTGAACGGGAACAGCTGCCAGATGGTCGTGGCGAGCACCGCCGGCAGCGCGTAGCGCGAGCTGTCCAGGATGGCCCCACCCGGGACGCCGAGCCCGACCGCGTCGAGGAAGCGGTTCACGATGCCGTACTGCGCGTTGAGCATCCAGGTGGCGATGAGCGCGACAGCGATGCCCGGAGCGGCCCAGGGGACGGTCACCAGCGCCCGTGCCACGCCCCGGCCGCGAAACTTCTTGTTGAGCAGGAGCGCGACGGCGAGCCCGGCGCCGATCGCGACGACCACACAGGTGATCACGTAGACGAAGGTGATCAGCAGGGTGCGGTGGAACTCGGGGTCACCGAAGATCCGGTTGAAGTTGTCGAGCCCGACCCACTCGCTGCGGGTGGGGTTGAGCAGCCTCGTCCTGGTGAAGCTGAGGTACACCTCCTGAACGAGGGGCACCGCCTGGAAGACGAGGATGAACAGGGCGGCGGGGGCCAGGAACAGGTACGGCGTCCACTTGCTACCCAGCGGGCTGGGTCGACGCCGGGGTCGGCCTGGGGTTGGTGTCTTCGGTGCTCCGGTCTGCTCGACCACAGTCATCGGGTTCGGTCCTTCTGGGGGAAGGACGCTGCCGGCGCACGGATCGTTGCGCCGGCAGCGTCGCCGTGTCGAGCGGTCAGCGGACCAGTTCGCTCGCCTGCTGCTGGGCGCGATCCAGTGCCGACTTGAGGTCAGCCTTGCCCTGCAGTGCCGCGACCACGTTCTGCACGACCACCTTGCGGATGTCAGGCGTCTTGGCCTCGAACCCCAGCACGATCTGCGGCAGGCTGGTCTCGGTGAGCCCGTCGAAGACGGGGAGGAACGGGGTCGCCTTGAGCGCCTCCGCGCTGCGCTGCGTGGTGGTGGCGACGCTGCTCGCACCGAGGATCTCCTGCAGCTTCACCTGGTTCTGCGGCTCCAGCGCCCACTTGATGAAGGTGCCGGCCTCGTCCTTGCCCTCGCTCGCCTCGTTGATCACGATCGGTGCGAGGATCGCGCCCTGCTTGCGGACCGGGAACGGGATGGGGGCGACGGTGAAGTTCAGCTTGGCGTTCTGGCCGCGAGTCGCGGTCACGTAGCCGCCGTTGTTGAGCTCCATCCCGACCTTGCCCTCGGCGAACATCCGCCGGAAGGTGGCCGCGTCCGCTCCGCGCGGGATCACGTTGGCGTCGTACAGGTCCTTGAACGCCTGAAGGCCCTTGAGGTTCTCCGGCGAGTTGATCGTCAGGTTCTTCCCGTCGGACCACGCCCCGCCGAAGCCGTAGACGTAGTTGAAGATGTCCTGCCAGACACCGGCCTCCTCGGCCTCCGTCTGGCGGAACGCCAGGCCGAAGACGTCGCCCTTGGTCAGCGACTTCGCGGTGGAGGTGAACTGCTCGTAGGTGGTCGGCGGCGTCGGGATCAGGTCCGCGTTGTAGAACATCGCGTAGTTCGACGCTTCGAAGATGACGCCGTGCCGGACGCCGTCGTGGACCATGAACTGGTCCGGCTGCTTGAGCAGGTCGTACTTGCTGGCGTCGATCACCTTGTCCAGCGGCGCGATGAGGCCGGCGTCGGAGGCCGCCTCGAACTCGGGCATGTCGAAGCGGACCAGGTCGGGGCCCTTGCCGCTGCCCATCTGGGTGAGCACGGTCTGGCCGAAGGTCGGGTACGGCACCGCGGCGGCGGACACCTGGACCTTGGTCTGGCTCTGGTTGAACTCGTCGAGCCACTTGGTCAACAGGGGCCCGCGGCCCGGGTCGCCGAAGGTCGAGGCGGCGAAGGTCAGTTTGGTGACGCCGTCGCCGGAATCACCGTCCGAGCCGCAACCGGTCAGGAGGGTGGCGACCAAACCGAGGGCACATGTCGCCCTGGCGATGCCGAAATGAGCGCGCTTATTACCCATCGTTACTCCACTGTTACGAGTTGGCGTCAAGCCGATGAAATTGCAACGATCGTAGCGTCATGTGCAACGGTGTCAAGTGGCGATTGCGCATCGCGTCATCTATGTTGCATCATGTGCAATGACAGCGACGGCATGTCCGTCGCGCGAGGGGAGACACAGCCTTGGCGCAATCAATCCGCCGCGCGATCGACCTCATCCGTCGATCCGCGGAGCACCCGCTGTCCCTTACGGAGGCTGCGGACGTGCTCGGCGTCCACAAGTCCACAGCCCTGCGCATCCTGCAGACGCTGGAGTCCGCGCGCTTCGTCCGCCGCACCGGCGCGGGCACCTACGTGCTCGGCAGCGGCCTGATCGAGTTGTCCGAGCTCGCGCTCGGCTCGATGGACCTCCGCCAGCCCGCTGCCGCGCACCTGCGTGCGCTGCAACGCGCGACCGGCCACACCGTACACCTGGCGCAACTGACCGGCGACGAGATCATCTATATCGACAAGGTGGACAGCCCGGCCTTCGACGCCGTCAAGCTGCCCTCGCGGGTGGGACGCGCGGTGTCCATCTACGCGAGCGCCGTCGGCAAGACGATCCTGGCCTACCTTCCCCGGCAGGAACGCGACCGCCTTCTCTCCCACGTCGTCTTCGAGAAGTTCACCGACACCACCTTCACCGACCACGACGCCCTGGAAGCCGAACTTGCCCGCATCCACGACTGCGGCTGGGCAGTGGACAACGGCGAGCACGACGCGTACGTGATGTGCGTGGCCGCGCCGATCAGGGATTCGAGGGGACAGGTCATCGCCGCCGCCTCGATCACGGCGATCGAGGTCATCGCAAGCCTCGACCAGCTCAAGAGCAACCTTCCGCTGCTCCTGGAGACCGCCGACAAAATTTCGTACGAGCTCGGCTACGCGCCGCCCGCACTGTCGATCCCGGACGGTGAGAGCCGCTCCGCGACCTAAGCGCGCGCGTAGCGGGCAATCACCGCGTTGTCGGCGCCGACCCGCCGGTGACGCGGTGGTGCTCGTCGGTCTCCATGTCGATGAAGGCCTGGATCATGCCCCGGTAGATCTTCTCGATCAGATCCGGGTCGGCGCCGGCCTCGCTGGCCAACGTGCGGACGCGGGCCACCACCTGCGCCACCCGGTCCGGCGCACGGACCGCCTGAGCATCGCTCTTGAGCGGGGCGGCCTGCCGGACCAGTGCCTCCCGCCTGGCGAGCAGCCCAACCAGTTCTCGATCCAACTCGTCGATCCGCGCACGGATCTCGGTCAACGTCGCCGCAGTCTCTGCCACGCCGGAGATCGTCGCACGACGCCGACACGATCAGGCGACCCGTTCGCCCGCCCGTCCTCGGCGGCTCGACAGGGCGGCACGGGCACCGTCGACTTCCTGCTCGCGGACGCCTGAGCCGTTCACTCAGCGCAGCAGCGCCATCCGGTCGATGATGGAGTCGAGCAGCCCCGGCGGCCACGGGAACAACGGCGCCGCCACCTGGAGCTGGGCGAATCCGTGCAGCCCGACCCAGAGGGCCGTCGCGTCGGCGAAGAGGTCCGCGCTGGTCGATCGTTCCGCCGCGACGCAGTCGGCGAGCGTACGCCGGAAGACCTCGAAGGCTCCCATGCCGAGCACGGCGAGCTCGTCCGCCATGGCCGGGGCCCGCTCAAGCGCCTGCCCCGCATCCCAGACGGCACCGAACATCACCCGGTACTGATGGGGCCGGCGTTCGGCGAAGGTCAGGTAGGCCACGCAGATCGCGCGCAGGCGCTCGACCGGATCCGCGTCATCCAGTGCGCCCAACTCCTGCTCGAGGATGCCGAACGCGCGTTGCGCGACAGCGAGCAGGATCGAATCCAGGTCCGGAAAGTGCGGATAGATCGACGGTGCGGAAATGCCGGCCCGCCGGGCGACCCCCCGCAGGGTCACGTTCTGCGGCGGGTCGTCCTCCAGAAGCGCCATGGCGGCGTCGAGGATCTCGTCGCGCAGCTGGGCACCTTCGCCGCGCTTGTTGCGGGCCCGCGTTCTCGGTGTGGTCACACTCTGACTTTACAGGCGTTAGGCGAGGGCGTAAGTTAACGACTGTAAGTTCACAGGCGTTATCTAAGGATGGAGCCTCTCATGACCACCGCTACCGCTACCCGAATCGACACCGCCGGCCCCGCGCACCGCGCGGACCTCGTCGGCCGTGGGCTGGCGGCCCTCGCATCCCTCGCCACCGGCGTCGCGTTCGTCAACGGCGTACTACTGACACTCAACGCCGGCGACGATCGCCTGTTCATCGAAGGCTGGCGAGTCTCCAGCTTCGGCATCTTCGCCGCGCTCTTCGCCCTGCTCGCGGTCAGGCCCCGACAAGCGGCCGGTGTCTGGGAGATCGTTCTCGTCGGCAAGGCCGCGCTCGTCGTGTTCGGCGCGCTGATCGGAGACGTCCCCGAGGCACGCCTGTCGGCCATCATCGACTTCGGGCTCGTCGCCGTCGTCGCGGCCGCCTACCTGCTGTGCCGTGGCTGGTTGGCGTGGCGTCCCTCGACCACCAACCCGACCCGATGACGGAGACGACAATGCCCCCCATCTCGCCTTCCCGGCGCGTCGACCGTACCGTCATCATCTCGATCTGGACGGTCCCGGTCCTGGTCGTCGGCCAGTTCGCCATGCTGGCCATCGTCCCGGTCGTCCTTGCGCTGACCGTCAGCCTGCGGCACGCCCACCTACACGGACTACGCCGCTGGACGGTAGCGCTCGCCACCGCCTACGCCGTCCCGCTGATCCTCTGGGCCATCGGGCCCGACCGCGCCCCGAGCCTGTCCAAGGACATGCACCCGGTCTTCGCCGCACTCATCGTCGTGGCCGCGCTGGCCGCGGCAACTGCCTTCCACCTCGGCCGTCGTCGACCGAGCAGACCCGACGGCTCGTCGAGCGAGCAGCAGCACTTCCGACCCGCGCCGTGACCGATCCGCCTCTCCCCCGCCTGCACGGAAGCCTTGGATCGCCCGTCGCCGTCATCGGACGGCGACGGGCGACCCGAGCGCTCAGTACCGAGGGAGCGGACCCCACTGATTGACGGGGTCGTCCAAGGAGTGGCGGGTCAGCGGAGCGGCAGGGTGGCCAGCGCGAGGTTGGGGTCGATGCCGGTGCTGTACGCGGCACTGAGCACGTAGACGGTGCGGCCACGCACAGCCACCGAGGTCGGGTTCTGCAACCTGTCGGCGGCGGTCATCAACGTTCGGGAACGGCCGGCCGCGTCGACGCCCACCACAGTGTTCGGTCCGTTCAGCGTCGCGATGACCTGGTGGTCACCGACGAAGGCGAAGTCGCTGTCGAACCCGGCGCCGCTCACCGTACGTCGGCACGCCGGTGTCCTCCGGCCGCAGCTGGGAGCGCCGGGCCTGGAGGAAGTCGCCGAGCTGTCCTCTCGCGTTCATGGCTCGAAGTATTGCGAGCCCTGCCGACCCCAGCCACTCCCTGCCAGGGGTAGGCACCGCAGGCGACCGGTACCGGTCCAGGCGATCAGCGGGCGGCGTCGCTGCCGCTGGCGGCGCCGGCGCGAAGGCCCTGATCGATGAAGTTGATCAACCAGGTGAAGCTCTCGTCGACGGACGCGTCGATCTGGAAGCCACCGGCCGCCTCCAGGGTGGCGAAACCGTGCAGGACGCTGCGCAGCGTCCGCATGGCGTGGATCTCCTGGCCGGGATCCAGGCCGTACCCGCTCAGCATGGCCGCCCAGGAGGCGAGCACCCGTTCGCTGGCCGGGATGAACGGGTCGTCGGGGCCGGTCGGGCGGGTGGCGTTGGCGGCTGCGTATCGGCCCGGGTGTTCCCGCACGTACGCCCGCATCGCCTGCGCGCCAGCGGCGAGGGCATCGCTGCCGGACCGGCCCTGAATGCCGTCGCGGATGGCATCGCCGGCCTCGGTCATGGCCAGGACGGCGATCCGGTGCGCCAGCTCGGCCTGGCTGGTGACGTGCTTGTAGAGCGAGGGGGTCTTGACCCCGAGCCGTTCGGCGAGCAGACCCATGCTGAGGTTGTCGAAGCCGACCTCGTCGACCAACGCGGCCGCGGCCTCGGTGACCGATGCCGGGGTGAGCCGGGCCTTAGGCATTGGTCAGCGTCCGGGCGAGGAAGGGCAGGGCCAGGGCGAGGACCTCGTCGGGCGTCTGGGCGTGCGGGTAGTGGCCCGCCCCCTCGATGACAGCCAGCTCGCCGAGCCCTCGCGGCAGGTCGGCGAGGATGCGCTCGCCCTCGGCCCGCGGGTCGGCCCAGTCCGGGTCGGCGCTGCCATGGATCACCAGGACCGGGCAGGTGACGTTGGGCAGTTGCCGACCGGCGTCGTCCGGGCTGCTCTTGGCCATGGCCTGGAGGACCTTCATCCGGCCGGGCTCACTCATCGTGGCTTCGATGCGCGTCAGCTCGCTGTGCCAGTCGGCGGGCTTGGTGGGGTAGGCCAGGTCGAGGTACTTGCGCCAGTTCGCCAGGCTTCCGCGCAGGAGGACCTGCGCCAGTTGGGTGAAGCCGGCCCGGAAGCGCTTCACCCGCACCAACCCGCCAAGGTCGAAGGACTGCGCGCGGGTGAACGGCGCCAGCTCGATGGCGCCGACGATCAGCTCGGGCGCGGTGGCGGCCGCGATGGTCGCGGCACCCCCGCTGATCGACTGGCCCATGATCACGGCCGGCCCGCCGAGGTGGCGCACGACGGCGACGAGATCACCAGCGATGTCGGTGCGGCTGTAGCCGTCCCAGCCGAGGCTGGAGTCGCCGCAGCCACGGATGTCGACGTTGGCGACCCGGTATCCGGCCGCGGCCAGGGCCGGGGCGACGAAGCGGTAGGAGTGCCGGGTGTCGCCCATGCCGTGCGCCAGGACGACCAGTGGGCCCTGCCCGGTGACCTCGTAGGCGATGGTGTTGCCGGCAATATCCAGGTATTCGGTCATGACGTCCTCCACTGAAGCTAACGTGATTAGCTAAAGGCTAACCGCGTTAGCCTGAGAAGGCAAACGCCGGTCCCCGCTACTTCCCTCCGCCCATGCCGAGCTGGGGATAGAGGGCGTCGGGGGCGGCGACCACTCCGGCCGGCCGAGCGACAGTGACTGTCGTACCGAAGTCGCTGTAGCGCAGCGACGCGTTCGGCAGCCCGCTGGCCTCCGGCATCAGGAAGCTGACCAGCCGACCCTCGGTGTCCAGCGATGCCCGGAACGCGTGGCTGCGCGCGCTGTCCGGGAAGACGGCACCGGGACCGGGGCGGAAGCTGATCCCGTTACCGGCGCCAATCCGGGTCGCGTCGAGTGTCCCCGAGATCTGCGGGCCGTCAGCTCGTGCGGTGACGATGGCGTCGATCAGGCGGCCCGAGCCGCCGGAGTCGTTCCTGCCCGGCGCGAAGCTCAGGCCGAAGTCCGACGGCATCCGGGCCGGGTCGAGGGCCATCCACCCGTCGCCGACACCGGGCATGGGTAGACCGGTCTTCATGTAGACCTCGTCGTCGATCATCCGGATCTCGATGACCCCACCCGGCGCCGAAATCTTGGCGTTCAGACGCTTGTGGACGTTGTCGGTGTGCGACAGCGTCGTGATCTGGCTGGCGATGTCGACGTCGCTGCGATAACTCGTCTGATTGACGAACGCCGTGCCCCCACGCAGCAGACCGATCGCCTCAGCCGTCGTGGTGGCGTCAGCACTGGCGGCCGACATCGGGGCGGATGCAGTTTTGGCTTCGTTCTCGGTCGGCGCGCCAACCGAGCAACCCAGCAGGAGCAGGCCCGCAGAAATGCCGGCCAGTGTGGCTCGACGCGTCATGGCCATCACGGTAGGCCGCCTCAGCAAGGTCTGGTGCCCCATATAGTGCCGCGATGGAAACGGACACTGTACGGCAGGCTTACGGGTCCGTCGCGGAGCTCTACATCGAGCTGTTCGGCACGGGCCAGCAGGTGGACACCGACGACCTCGCCCTGATCAGACGACATCTGGGCAGCCGACCCGGCCGGGTGCTCGATCTGGGGTGCGGGCCCGGCCACCTCACCGCCTACCTTTGTGAGCTGGGCGTCGACGCAACGGGAATCGACCTGGTCCCCGAGTTCATCGCGCATGCGCGCGCGTCCCACCCGGGCGTCGAGTTTCACATCGGTTCGATGGAACGCCTGGACGCCGCCGAGGACTCCATCGACGGCATCCTGGCCTGGTACTCGTTGATTCATCTTCCGCCGCCGGAGGTCGACGACATGCTCAAGGAGTTCCGGCGCGTGCTGGTCCCGGCCGGGCGACTGGTCCTGGGCGTCTTCGACGCCGACGAGGTCGGCGCCTTCGATCACAAGGTCCTGACCGCCTACCGCTGGCCGGTCGACGAGATCTCCGAACGACTCGGCCGGGCCGGTTTCCGGGAGGTCGAACGCCTCCGGCGGCCCGGCACCGACGAGCATCGGCCGCTTGCCGCCATCGCGGCGATCGCGGTCTGAGGACGCCGAGGGCCGGCCTCCCGTCGTGGGAGACCGGCCCTCGCCCAACTGAGCACCCGCGGCGACGCGGGCGTCCGTTGCGGCGCCAGCGCGATCAGGCGCTGAGCTTGCCGGCGATCTTGACGACCCGCTCGGCCATGTGGTCGAGGGCAGCGAACTGGGCGTCGCCCAGCGGGGCGTCGTTGCTCCCGCCGGTGACGTGCGAGACGCCGTACGGGTTGCCGTCGGCGAACTTCAGCGGGTCGGTGTAGCCCGGGGCGACGACCAGACCACCGAAGTGGTGAACGGTGTTGTAGAGCGCCAGCAGGGTCGACTCCTGACCGCCGTGCGCGGTCATGGATGCGGTGAAGCCGGCGTACACCTTGTCGGCGAGCAGGCCCTGCGCCCACTGCGGGCCGAGGGTGTCGATGAACTGCTTGAGCTGGCTGGCCACGTTGCCGTAACGGGTGGGCGTGCCGAACAGCACCGCGTCCGCCCAGACGACGTCGTCGGCGGTCGCCTTCGGCTCGTTCTTCGTGGCGTCGAAGTGCTGGCTCCAGGCGGCGTTGGAGGCGATCGCCTCGGCCGGGGCGAGCTCCGGAACCTGACGCAGCCGCACCTCGGCGCCCGCCTTCTCGCCGGCCTCGGCGAGACGCTTGGCCATGGCGTGGAGGGTTCCGGTGGACGAGTAGTAGATGACGGAGAGCTTGGTCATCGGAGGCATCCTTCCCAAAGTAGTTGCCGCTGATAAATTTGCGGCCGCAACAATCTCGACTGTAGCAGCCGCCCCTGCGGCACCCCAACGTCCTGACCATGCCCACCTGCGTGACGGAGCACACCACTCGACAGACGGGGCGGACCGCGGCCGTCCAGCCGATGAGACGGAATGATTCGGGCCCCTACGATGAGGCGATGGACCCCGCGGGGGCGCCACCGGCGGCGCGGTACCAACTGCTCGGGCCGGTCGAGGTGCGGTCGGCCTGCGGGGAACGGCTGGCCCTCGGCACGCCGATGCGGGTGCGACTCCTGGCCGTACTGATGTCGCAGCCGGGCGCCGGGTGGTCCATCGACCAACTCGTCGACGAGCTGTGGCAGGGACGCCCACCGAAGACGGCAGCCGGCAACGTGAAGACCTATGTCTGGGCGTTGCGCCGGGCGCTGCGCGCCCCGGGCTTCCCCGACCCCGCCATCCTCGCCGGGCCCACCGGCTACCGCCTCGCCCTGGACGGGCTGACAGTGGACAGCGTGGCCTTCGACGACCTGGCCCAGCGCGGGTATTCCGCGCTGCGGCACTGTCACTGGTCAGCCGCCCAGGAGTCGTTCGAGGCCGCGTTGGCGCTCTGGCGTGGGGAGCCGTTCGCGGGCCTTCCCGGCTGGGGGGTGTTGCTCTCCGTCCGAGCGCGGCTCCAGGAGCAGCGGTCGAGCCTGGCGGAGGAGGTCGCGGACCTCCAGTTGCGCGCCGGGCGGCATCACGAGCTGATCGAACCGCTGCGGAGCCAGGTCGACGACGATCCGCTGCGCGAGCGCCCCTGGGGGCAACTGATGGTGGCCCTGGCGCGGACCGGCCGGCGTGCCGACGCGCTGGCGACGTACCGGCAGCTCCGCCAGCTCCTCGCCGAGGAGGTGGGAGTCGAGCCCGGTCCCGATCTCCAACACCTGCACGGCCGCATCCTGCGGGCGGAGCGGGAGCTGTTGACACCCGATCCGCAGCCACCGGAAAGAATCCCGCAGCGAATCGTCCCCCGGCAGCTGCCGGGCCCACCGACGTCGTTCACCGGTCGGGTCGCGGAGCTGGCCCGGCTCACCACGCTACTGCTCGGTGACTGCAACACCGTCGTCATCACCGGTACGGGCGGCGTCGGGAAGAGCTGGCTGGCGCTGCGCTGGGCGCACGACAACCTGCATCACTTCCCCGACGGGCAGCTCCACGTCGACCTGTGCGGATTCGGCACCGCGACGCACGAGGCGTCACCCTCCGCCGTCGTCGTACGCTCGCTTCTGCCCGCCCTGGGTGTGAAACCCCTGGAGATCCCGGCGGAGCCGGCGGCCCAGTTCGCCCTGTACCGCAGCCTGACCGCAGACCGGCGGCTGCTCGTGCTGCTCGACAACGCCCGCGACGCGGAACAGGTGCGGCCGCTTCTTCCGGGGTCGACAGGCTGCGGTGTGCTCGTGACGAGTCGCCACACCCTGCCCGGTCTGGTCGCCACCGATGGTGCCCACCCTCTCGCGCTGGACCTGCCCAGCGACGACGAGGCGCGCCAACTGCTCGTCCGCCGACTGGGTTCGCAGCGGGCCGCCGCCCAGCCGGCAGCGGTGGACGAGCTGATCAGACGTACCGCGCGGTTGCCCCTGGCCCTGTCCATCGTGGCCGCGCGAGCCTCCGCCCGGCCCACGTTTCCGCTCCAGGCCATCGCCGACGATCTGGCGGCGAGCCGGGGCGGGCTCGCCGCCCTGGCCACCGACGATGCCGCCACCGACGTGCGCACCGTGCTCTCCTGGTCGTACCGATTGCTCAGCGTGGACGCGGCCCGACTGTTCCGGCAGATCAGCCTGCACCCCGCCCCGGACGTCAGCGCGGCGGCGGCGGCCAGCCTCGCCGGGGCCCCACCGCACCTGATTCGGCCGGCGCTCGACGAGTTGACCCGGGCGAACCTGCTGGCCGAACCGTCCCCCAACCGCTTCCGCTGTCACGATCTGCTCCGCGCCTACGGGGAGGAGCTGACGCGAACACTCGATCGTCCGGCCGACCGTAGCGCCGTCCGCAGGCGCGTGCTGGACCACTACCTGTGTGTCGCCCGGGACGCGGCGAGGCTTGTCGATCCCGGCTGGCAGCCGCTCGCTCCGCCGCCCCTGCCCGCCGACGCGTCACCGTCGGCGTTCGCCGACCACCGGGCCGCGCTGGCCTGGTTCACCATCGAAGCGCGGGTGCTGCTGGCCGCCGTCGACGACGCGGTAGCGCACAGCTTCGACGCCCACGCCGGGCAGCTCGCCCAGGCCCTCACTCCCCTGCTCGGCCGGCTCTCGCAGTGGCACGACCTGGCCACCGTGCAGGCCATCGCGGTCTCTGTGGCGCAGCGCCGCGGTGACCCACGGGCCGAGGCGGTGGCCCACCGGGACCTCGCGCTGGCCCACATCCAGCACCGCCGGTTCGGTGCGGCCCACCATCACCTCCGGCACGCGATGGCCCGGTACGACCAGGCCGGCGACCGCCCGGGGCAGGCCAGCGCCCACCTGCACCTCGCCTGGCTGTCCGACATCGAGGGCGATGCCGGGGCGGCACTGCCGCACGCCAGGCGGGCGCTGGCGCTGGCCAGCAGCACCGACGACCGGCTCGGCGAGGCGGCGGCGCTCAACGCCATCGGCTGGAGCCACGCGCGGCTGGACGAGCACGCTCGCGCCATCACCTATTGCCAGCAGGCGCTCGCGCTCTATGAGGAGGCCGAGGACCGGCTCGGTGCGGCAAACACCTGGGACAGTCTCGGGTTCGCCCATCACGGCCTCGGGAAACACCAGACCGCGGCGGACTGCTACCGGCGCGCGCTCACGCTCTATTCCGATGTCCAGGACCCGTGCGGAAGGGCGGACACGCTCGTCCGCCTCGGCGACATTCATCAGACGGTGGGCGACCACGACACCTCGGTCGACCTGTGGCGGCAGGCGTTGGCGATCCTCGACCGCGTCGGTCATCCACAGGCCGCGGTGCTGTCCGAACGACTGGCCGCGTACCGATGAAATCCCCGCGCCGGCCGTCCCCGGACCGGCATGGATCCGACGTGGACCGGGCGTCGGCAGGCTGGACGAATGTTGACCACGAAGAGAATCACCTTCCGGCATCCCCGCGGGGTTGACCGTCGACGACGGCGGGTCCTTGGCAGCCTCTCGGCCGTCGTCGCGGTCCTCGTCGCCCTCTCGCTCAACGCCCCACCGTCGCTGGCGGGCACCACGCCATCCGACGCCGATGGCACCGGGCCGGCCACCGTGGACACCACCGGCGGTTGGAACGGTCGGATCGACTGGCAGGCGTGCCCGGAACGGCCCGACGATCCGGGCACGCGGTGCGGCACCCTGCGCCTGCCTGTCGACTGGGCCCGGCCGGGAGGGGAAACCTTCCCACTGGCGCTGGCCCGGCGCACCGCCACCGACCCGGCCGCCCGCATCGGTGCTCTGGTCTTCAACCCCGGCGGTCCGGGCCTGTCCGGGGTGGACGTGGCACTGACGGCCGACAGCCAGCTCGGGCCGGACGTGCTGCGCCGCTTCGACATCATCGGCTTCGACCCCCGGGGCACTGTCCGAAGCGCGCCGGTGCGCTGCTCATCGGCGCTGCTGGCCCGGCACCCCTCCCTGACACCCGCCAACACGGCGGAGTTCGAGCGGCTCCGCACCTACAACCGCCAGCTGCGCGACGACTGCCGCGCTCAGAGTGGCCCACTGTTCGACCACCTGGACAGTGTGAGCGTCGCGCGTGACACGGACGCCATCCGGGCCGCACTCGGTGAGCGGCAGCTGAGCTTCTATCAGTGGTCCTACGGCACACTGATCGGGCAGTCCTACGCCGAACTGTTTCCCGACCGTGTCCGCGCCCTGGCCATGGACAGCGTGATGGACCACAGCCAGGGGGTCCGGGAATACTTCCGCAGCGGTGCGGCCAGTAACGAGGCGCTGTTCCACGAATTCGTGACCTGGTGCGAGCGGACCTCTGGTTGTGCCCTGCACGGACGTGACGTGCCGGCGCTCTACGACCGTCTGATGCGCCGTGCCGATGCCGGCACGCTTGTCGACGCGGCCACCGGCACCCCGCTGACCTGGTTCGAGCTTGGGTTCGCGACAGTCGTCAACTTCTTCGACGCGACCTGGGCCGACCTCGCGAACATGCTGCTCGCGCTGGAGCGGGGCGAGCCCGCCGCACTCGCGTCCCCGATGGTGCCGGTCGACGGCGACAAGGACCTGACCGAGTACGCGCTTCCGGCGTTTTGCCAGGACTGGTCGCTGCCGGTCGACGGGTTCGCCGACTGGAACCGGTATCTCAGCCTGTCCCGCGCCACGGCACCGCACCTGCGGGCCTCCCCGTTGGCCGTCCGCTTCGCCGCGATCTGCCTGGGCTGGACGGCGAACAACCCACAACATCGGCTGCGGGTCCGGACGAGCGCGCCGCTGCTGGTGCTCAACGGGCGGTACGACCCGGCCACCCCGTACGACGGGGCCCAGCGGGTGGTGCGCCAGCTCGGCAGTCGGGGCCACCTCGTCACCTACGAGGGGTCGGGCCACGCCAGCTACCCACGGACCGAGTGCACCCGTCGTCAGGTGGAGCGGTACCTCATCACCAGAACCACACCGCCGGTCGGCGCGAGCTGCCCGGCGGCCCCGGTCTGACGGGTCGACGTCGTCACGGTGACGCCCCAGCTCACTGTAGGTAGTGCGATCGGTCCGACGGCGCGTCGGTCAGGTCTCCTACCCCGGTGGCTGGGGCGTCGCCGCCGCAACCATTGCGGGTCAGGAGCCGTCGGGCGGGTCGGCGGGCTGCTGTCCCGGCCAGAACGGCCACTCCTCGAACGAGCGGCACCGTCCGTCGTCGGCGAACCGCATGACCCACAGGTCGCGGTACTCCTGCTCGACCGGGTCGCCGTAGCGGACCTCCTGGCGCGACACGGCGGTGTCGCCCTCGACCGCGACGATCTCCGTGCTCAACTGGAACACCTCGTCGGGGCCCTTGCGCTGCTTCTCCCACATCCGGGCGATGGCCGGCAGGCCGACGACGGGCGTCCAGTACGGCCCCTGCTGGTAGCTCGCGTCCTCGGTGAAGAGCGTGACCAGCGCGTCAGTGCCCGGGGTCCGCCAGAGTCGCTCGTAGGTGGCTAGCCAATCCTCGACGTGCTTCCTGTCCATGGCCCTCACCTTGCCATCCGAGCGCCGGTCAGCTGGGAGAACCCGCAGGCCGCAGGTGGTGCACCCATCGAGGCGCTGGCCGGCCTCGGCTCCGGACACCCTTGACATCGAAAGGTGTAGCCAGCGAGACTCCCGATGCTAATTCGATTTAGCGACTATCGAAGCCCTCAACTCCCCGCACCGGACCAGACCGCGACGAGCGACCACCACAAAGGAGTCTTCGCGCATGAGGGAAACGACCGGAAGACGCAGGCTCCGGCTTGCGATCTCGATTCTCGCGCTCACGGCACTCGGAGCGGGGGCCGTCGTCCCCACGCCGGCTGCCGCCGCCGGCAGGCCCGCGCCCGCGCCCGGTGCGACGGTCAAGGCGGACCGCACCTCACCGACCGGACATACCGTCACCTTCGTCTACCGCAATCCCCACGCCACCCAGGTCCGCCTCGCCGGAGACCTGACCCTGCTCGACGTCAACACCGGCACCACGCGCTACCAGCCGGAAGAGTGGCAACCGGGGCGCTACCACGCGGGTGGCACCGAGTTCCTCCGGGACATGACCAGGGACCCGAAGGGGAACTGGTCGGTCTCGGTCCCGCTGCACGCCGGAGGTCTCAGTTACTGGTACCGGGTCTGGGACCCGACCCAGGGCTGGGAGAACAAGCGCATCTGGGACCCCGCCTCGACGAACCCTCGACCTCCGGGCGAGTCCTCGTTCCGGGTCCGGAACAACGACGTGCTCGATGTCGTGCACGTGCCGTACGCCAGGAAGCAGAACGACCCGGTGCTGAAGGCGCGTGCGGACTACGAGTTGCCGGTGGCCGACCGCGCGAAGCGAGGAACCGTCAGGTACGTCCCGTACACCACGATCCTGGGCGACAGCGGCCACCACCTCGGCGTCTACCTGCCGGCCACCTACGACGCCAACCGGGCGCAGCCATACAAGGTCGCGTATCTCGCCCACGGCATCTTCGGCGACGAGACCGACTTCATGGTCCCCGCGAACGTCCCGAACATCCTGGACAACATGACGGCCAGGGGTGAGATCGAGCCGACAGTGGTCGTGACCATGGGCAACCACTTCACGGGCACCAGCCTCGGCTTCGGGTCCTACAACCAGACCAACGCGGCCAACAACCTGGTCCGGACGATCCTTCCTCTCATCGAGGGCAGCTACAACGTCTCGACCGAGCGCTCCGGGCGCGCCTACGCCGGGTTCTCGTACGGTGGGATGACCGGCGGTGTCGTCATCAAGAACTTCCCGACCACCTTCGGGTTCTACGGACACTTCTCCGGCAATCCATCGCTCACCACCCAGGACTACGACACCATCGCGAGCGCGGTCGGGGACGACGACCTCTCCGTCTTCCTCGGCAATGGCATCTTCGAAGGCAACCTCAACGCCCAGAACGCCATCGCGGACAACTTCCGGGCCCGGGGATACGCCGCCGCGACGACCCAGGTCCCCGGCGCGCACGACGGAATGACGGCGGGCCAACTGTTCACGATCTTCGCCCGGGACCACCTGTGGTCGGGGGTCGACTCCGTGTCGGTGACGCCCGCGACGGTCAACCTGACGAAGGGCTGGAACTGGACCAGGCAGTTCACCGCCCAGGTGACGACCAACGAGGGTGTGAGCCCGGCGGTGACGTGGTCGGTCCAGGGAGCGACCTCCACCGGCACCAGCATCTCCGCGGAGGGTCTGCTCTCGGTCGCCGCCGCGGAGACCGCGTCGTCGCTCACCGTCGTGGCGACGTCGGTGGTCGATCCGGCCACGTCACGCTCGTCCCGGGTCACCCTGACGCCTGCGGGCCCGGCCCGGGTCGCGGTGAAGGCGAAGGCCACGCCGGCCTCGGTCGTCAGCGGTGGCACGTTCACGCTGACCGTCGACGTACGGGCTCAGTCTCCGCACCGCAAGGCTCCGAAGGTGACCGGCGAGGTCGCCGTCACCTTCGGCGGCACCCCCCGGGTGGTGCCGCTCCGGGACGGCCCGGGCCAGCAGGTCGGTCAGCGCCACCGCGCCGGTGAGTTCGTAGCGGGCGTTCTTGCGCAGGCAGTTGGTGATGCGCACGTGCAG
>NZ_JBEZGJ010000119.1:0-23366 GCF_040649965.1 Micromonospora sp. NPDC048843 | reverse complement strand
TAGCTCGCTGGGCTCATAACCCAGAGGTCGCAGGTTCAAATCCTGTCCCCGCTACCACTGAAAGTGATATGAGTCCGGCCCCCACACTGTGGGGGCCGGACTTGTTTGGTGCCGTTGTCGGAAATGAGGGGCCCGGAGGGGCCGGCACCTCGTCGGCGCCGACCCCCGGCGGGTTCTACCGCAGGCCGAAGGCCCGGGTGACGGTCTGGGTGACGCCGCCGCCGTTGCGCTGCTTGGCGGTGACCCGGATCGACACGAAGTCGGCCCGGTGCGGTGCGTTCAGCGACGCCTGCCAGGTGCCCTTCTTCTCCCGCAGGGCCTGCCGCTGCCAGGTCGCCCCGTCGTCGTAGGAGATCTCCAGCTGAAGTGACGACACGGCGTCCCGAGCCGCGGTGCTGCCCACCACCACGGGCGTGATCGAGAAATCGGTTCGGCGCTCCGTCCGACCCGCGAAGTCCACGTCCGTTCCGTAGTCCAGTTGGACCAGCGGGATGGCCTGCACCTCGGTGCTGCCGCCGGAGACGAAGCTCCACTCGGTGTGCGTGGCGGTCGAGTACGGGCTGAACTCGGGCTTGCCAGTGGTCTCGACGACCAGTCGGTACGGCAGCTTCTCCGGCGACAGGTCACCCGCGCCGACCTCCGGCCAGCCGTCGAACTGGGTCAGCTGCTTGTCGCCCTGATAGAACGTGGCGATCTGCGACATGCTCGCCCCGCCGCTGTGTGCGGCGCCCGCGTCGCCGAACCCCTGGATGTAGGCGCTCATGGCGGTCTCACCACGGAACGGGATCTCGGTGCTGAGCAGCCGAGGCCGGGTGATGGGCCCGAACCAGCGGTCCTTCTGGACGCTGCCCGGCCGGTACGCGATGGCCTCCGTGTTGGACCGTGCCCAGTCGGCGACGTCGGCGTACTGCATCCACTTGATGCCGCCACCCGCAGAGACCCAGTCGGTACGCGGCCCCGGCGCGACCGGCTCGAACGGGAACGGCCGTGCCGCCGCGTACTCGTACGGCGGGAAGTCCATCCGGGTCTCGCTGGACTGCTTCCCCGGAGGCGGGGAGAAGGTGAGATCGATCCGGGCGAGGTTGCGCGGGTCGGTATTGGCGGACGGGTCCTTCGGCACCCCGCCACTGTGGTAGTCCACCAGGTCGTACAGGTACTTCGCCCTGGGGTGGGCGGCCACTACCAGTCGCACCGGGGTGCGGCCCGCGGCGGTGATCTTCTGGATCAACGCCTCGCCCTCGTCCATCGTCACCGAGGCCACCGGGACCGGTCCGGTCGTCATGGCGTCGGGGTTGCCGTACCAGTCGCTCTTGCGACCCGCACGGTCGTTGACCACGACGAGCATCGCCGCACCGGCGGTGTGCGCCGCCGTCGCCTGGTCAGTGGGGGTCACCGAGTCGTTGCCGCGGACGACCACGGCCTTGCCACGGGCGGAGACGCCGGCGTAGTCGGCGGTGCCGCCGACGCCCGCGAAGACGGCGTCCAGGCGCGAGGTGCCGTCGGGCAGCGGCGGGGAACCGGGCTGCGCGAGCGGGTCGCCGAGCTGCCGGCCGTGGTAGCTGATTGCCAGTGGCGTCTGCGCGGCGCGGATCCGGGTGGTGAAGACGAAGCTGCCCTTGCGCACCTTGTCCCCGGTCGGCAGGGCCCACAGGCTGTCGTAGGCGGCACCCGGCCAGAACGTCTCGCGCAGGGCGCTCCAGTCGGTGGGCGTCGGCTCGCTCGAGGTGAAGGAGCGGTAGACGTCGATTCTGCTGTTGACGACGGCGGTCGGCTGGGGTGTCGCCACCTTCACCTGGCGGGCCCGCGCGGCGTCGAGTTCCACGACCCGGTTGGTCGTCAGGTCCACCTCGGGAACGGTCAGCATCGCGAGCCCGAGGGAGCGGGGCCCGTGCAGACCCTCCACGTCCGCCGCCGTGACGACTGTGTAGGAGCCGGGCGCCAGGCGGGCGGTGAGCTTTCCGTCCGGCACCCACATGAAGGCGGAGCCGGTCTCGGCGTTGACGACCTCGACCTCACCGCTCATGGGCCGGCCGGCGCGGTCCTTCAGGTGGATGGTGAGGTCGTACTTCCTGGACTCGACGGCGACCCCGACGGCCGTGTGCACCTCGCCGGCGGCGAAGCGGGCCGTGACCTGGGCGGAGTACCTGCCGGCGGAAAGGCCGGCCGGGGCCACCACGACGTCTACCGTCGCGCTGGCCCGAGCGGGCACCGTGACGCGGTCGGCGGTTGCCGTGAACGTCTGCGCCGGGGCGGCGCCGTGGTCGACGGAGAGCGCCAACGCGATCGGGCTGTCAGTGGTGTTGGTGTAGGTGATCGTCCGCGTGATGGGCTGTGGTGTGGTGGCCCAGCCGACGAGTCCGGCGTCCACCGACCCGGACGCGGTGATCTGGTCCTGGTGGTAGGCGGCGGCGACGTTCAACCGACCGCTACCGGCCTGGTAGGCGTCGTAGTCGGGAGTGCGGACGCTGGTGCTCATCAGCGCGTCCTTGATCTGCCGCGCGCTCCACGTCGGGTGCTTCTGCACCAGCAGGGCGGCCGCCCCGGCGACGTGCGGCGCAGCCATCGAGGTGCCACTGTCGGCGTAGTAGTAGCCCTCACCCCAGGGAATGTGCTGCGAGCGCGCCGCCAGCACGTCCACCCCGGGAGCGGTCATGTCGGGCTTGAGGGCCTCGTCGTTCATCCGGGGCCCGCCGCTGGAGAAGCCCGCCAGGTGGTCGGAGGTGTCCACCGCGCCGATGGTCAGCGCGGCGTCAGCGGTGCCCGGCGCACCGAGGGTGTACGGGTCTGGTCCGCTGTTGCCGGCGGCCACGACGAAGAGCGCACCCGTCTCGGCGGTCAGCTGGTTGACGGCCTGGCTCAGCGGGTCGTCCTGGGTGTGCCAGGCGCTCACGCCGAGGCTCATGTTGATCACTTTGGCGTGCTCGGCCCGTGCCGCCCACTCCATGCCCGCGATGATCCCCGAGATGGACCCGCTGCCGTACTCGTCGAGGACCTTGCCGATCACCAGGTCGGCGTCGGGGGCCACGCCCCGTTCCTTGCCGCCGGAGGCGGCGCCCGTCCCGGCGACGGTGGAGGCGGTGTGGGTGCCGTGCCCGTTGCGGTCGATCACGTCCTGGCCGGGGATGAAGCTCCGGGAGGCCACCACCTGGTCGGCGAGATCCGGGTGGGTGGTGTCCACCCCGCTGTCCAGGACGGCGACCCGGACACCGCTGCCGGTGCCACCAGCGGCCCACGCCGCGGGGGCGCCGACCTGGGCGGTGGTGTCGGCCAGGGTGGCCTTCGCCTTGCCGTCGAGCCACACCTTGTCGACGCCGGCCGCGAAGGAGGGTGCCGGGGTGGCAGCGCTGCGGCCGGTCGGCGACTGTCCACTGGTGAGGGCCGACCAGAAGTTCGCGGCCTGCGATCGGCGGGTGCGGATCGCCTCACCACTGACGGAGGGGAGCTCCATCGTGGTCCGCGCGCCCGGCAGGGTGGTGCCGGTCCTGAGCTTCGCCGATCCCGTCGTGCGGGTGACGATCAGGGGGAGTTCGGCGGTCCGCGCGTCGTCGTAGCCCTGGGCGATGAGCTGGGTGACGTCGAACAGTTGCTTGTCGAGTCGACCGGTGGCGAGGTACGGCAGCGCCTCGTCCGGGTACACGTAGGTGTCCTGGCCCTCCGTCGAGACGCGTACGGAGCCGGTGGCGCCCGGGGCGCGCTTGACGTCCACCGATCCGGCTGCGCCGTGGACGCCCGGGGTCACCGTCACCTGGTCGCCGGTGATCAGCGTGACAGTGACGGGGGTGCGGTCCGCGCTGCCACTCGGAGCGGGTCTCGTCGGCGGCGGTGGGGGTGGCGGGGCGCCGTGCGCCGCCGTGGGGGTGAGGAGAGCGGCGACGACTGTGACGCCGACCGCTGCCGCCGCAGATCTTCGGGTGCGAGAGATCCGCGCACTGTCTACAGAGTTGAGCATGAGGCGAATCCGATCACCTCGAGAGATTCATGTAAAGATCATCATCTTTGCCGGGATGTTGCTAGCGCGTTGCGCACCGCCCGGGGAGCTTTCGGACCATCCGGTCCCGTGATTCGGCGTGGACCGACGTGCCGAGGTTGCGCCCTTCGGCGAGGATGGGCACATGTCTTCATTCGGTAAGTGGTGGGGCCGCCTGAGCGCGGTCTTCGGTGCGGTCGTACTGGCGGTCTTCGTGCCGGTCGCGGCCTGGGCGTCCACGGGCACCGGCGAACTCGTGGTGGAGGCCGCCCGTCGGCGAGGCCGCAGCGGCTTCGGGGTGCTTCCGCTGCTCTGCTGCCTGGTGGTGGTCGCGATCGTCGTGTTCCTGGTGTTGCGTCTGATGCGCAACCGCCGGGGTGGCCCCCCGCGCTGACCGGGCCCGAGGCGTCGGCGGGTCACCAGCGGCCGGCTTCGAGCCGGCCGCCGGTGCTCACACCGCCAGGGCCGCGATGGCCTGGGACAGGAAGCGCGCGGTGGCCTCGCGGGTGCCGTCGCGCTTGACGCGGATGCGCTCGGCGGCGGTGACCAGCAGGGTGCGCACCTTGGCGTGCCCCTTGGGCGGCGGCGCCGGCGCCGGCCCGAGCAGATCGGCGATGCTGGCGCCGAACTCGGCGGCACGTCGCTGGGCCGGGTCGGTGATGCTGCCCTCGGCGTAGCGGCGCACCGCGGCACTGGCGTTCAGCCCGCGCTCGTGGCCCAGAATCGCGCCAACCTCACCATTTGTGGTCAGAAAGTTGATCACGTCGGCGACCGTTTCCGGGTGGCGGGTGCCCCGGAACGCTGCCCAGTACATCGACGCTCGCGCCCACTGAGCCCCCGGCGGGCCGGGCACGCCGACGATGCCCAACTCGGACTCGGTGAGCCGTTGCAGCTCCGGTAGCTGGTGCGACCAGGCGAAGGACGCCGCCGTCACCCCGCTCACCACCAGCTGCCTGGCCGGCTCGCCGCTGTCGGCCTGCTCGACCAGGGCCGCGCTCGGCGTGGCTCGGCCCCGGCGGGCCCGCTGCCACAACTCGAACCACGCGATCAGCTCGTCCGCGCCGAAGCCGAGCTGGTTGCCCCGGTAGAACTCGCCGCCCTGCGACCGCAGCCAGAGCCAGAGCGCCCGGTAGTCGCCCGACCCGTCCATGGTGCCGGCCACCCGGCGGTTGCTGGCCTCGGTGACCTGCGTGGCCCAGGAGATGTAGTCGGCCCAGGTCATCCCGGCGCGGGGCTCCGGCATCTCCAGCTCCCGCAGCAGATCCCGGTTGAACACCACAGCGGCGTGGGTCTGCCCGGCGGCCACCGCCATCGTCCGCCCCTCCACGGTGCCGTAGCGGATCAGACCCTCCGGCAGGCCCCGAAGATCCAGGTGATGATCGGTGAGGTCGAGGATGACCTGACGTTGGCTGTACTCGGTCAGCATGGCGTCGTCGATCTGGATCAGGTCCGGTACGTTGCCGCCGCCCGCCTGGGTGGCCAGCCGGTCGTAGTAGCCGTCGGCGCCCTGCCAGGTGACCCGGAAGGTGACCCGGGGGTTGCGATCCGAGTAGAGCCGCAGCGCCTTCTCGGTGAGCTCGGCCCGCTTGGTGCCACCCCACCAGAAGACCGACAGCTCGACGGGCCCGTCCTGGGTCGAGGTGGCGGCGCCGTCGCTGCACCCCGCCAGCCCGCCGGACGCGAGCAGAGGTGCGCCGAACAGCGCGCCGAGCAGTCGGCGCCGGCCCGGGTCGGCGCCGAGGCGGTCGAGCTGCTGTCGAACAACGGGCACGGGGCTCTCCTGGACCTACGGGGGTGGCGGTCGGACCATTCACGCAGGCAGCACACGAAGGTGTCAACGTCCGTCCGGTCACCCTCGGCTGGGTGGTCGAATCAGGCCCCTCCAATGTCGCGTGGTGTACTAGGGCGCGTGGAACTTCTGCACTCGGGCAAGGTCCGGGACGTCTACGCCGACGGCGACGACCTGATCCTGGTGGCCTCGGATCGCATCTCGATCTACGACGTGGCGCTGCCGACGCCGATCCCGGACAAGGGCCGACTGCTGACCGCGCTCTCGCTCTGGTGGTTCGAGCAGCTCGCCGACATCGTGCCGAACCACGTCATCTCGGCCACCGACGTGCCCGCCGAGTTCGCCGGGCGGGCCATCCGCTGCCAGCGACTGGACATGGTCCCGGTCGAGTGCGTCGCCCGCGGTTACCTGACCGGCGGCGGCCTGCGGGAGTATGAGCAGACCGGCGCGGTCTCCGGCGTGCCACTGCCGCGAGGGCTCGGCGAGGCGTCGATCCTGCCCGAGCCGATCTTCACGCCGTCGAGCAAGGCCCCGGCGGGCGAGCACGACGAGCCGATCACGTACGACGACGTGGTGGACAAGGTGGGTCAGGCCACCGCCGAGCGGCTCCGGCAGATCACCATCGACATCTACCGGCGCGGCGCCGAGTTGGCCGCCGACCGGGGCATCCTGGTCGCCGACACCAAGATCGAGCTGGGTTGGGCGCCGGACGGCACCCTGGTCCTCGCCGACGAACTGCTCACCTCCGACTCGTCGCGATTCTGGCCGGCCGAGTCGTACCAGCCGGGCCGGGTGCAGTTCTCCTACGACAAGCAGTACGTGCGGGACTGGGCCACCGGCAGCGGCTGGAACAAGCAGGCCCCCGCCCCGGACATGCCGGCCGAGGTGGTCGAGGCGACCCGGGCTCGCTACATCGACGTCTACGAGAGGCTCACCGGCAACCGCTGGGAGTGACCGCCGCGGCGGCGCTCACTCAACCCAGTCGAGGGTGCGCTGCACGGCCTTGCGCCACTGGCGCAGCTCCTTCTCGCGCAGGTCCGGGGCCATGGCCGGCTCCCACTGCGCGTCGGAGCGCCACTGCGCCCGCAGGGTGGCCAGGTCCGGCCAGAAGCCGACCGCCAGACCGGCCGCGTACGCGGCGCCCAGGCAGGTGGTCTCGGTGATCCGGGAACGGACCACCGGCACGTCGAGCACATCGGCGAGGAACTGCATGAGCAGACCGTTCGCTGTCATCCCGCCGTCCACCCGGAGACGGCGCAGCGCCACATCCGAGTCGGCGTTCATCGCGTCGACCACCTCGCGGGTCTGCCACGCCGACGCCTCCAGCACCGCCCGCGCCAGGTGCCCCTTGGTGATGTAACCGGTCAGGCCGGCGATCACCCCGCGGGCGTCGCTGCGCCAGTGCGGGGCGAACAGCCCCGAGAACGCCGGCACCACGTAGCAGCCGCCGTTGTCGTCAACGGTGCTGGCCAATTCCTCCACCTCGGCGGCCGTGGAGATCAGGCCGAGGTTGTCGCGCAGCCACTGCACCAGCGAGCCGGTGACCGCGATGGCGCCTTCGAGGGCGTACGCCGGTGGTTGGTCCTTGATCCGGTAGGCGACCGTGGTGAGTAGGCCGTGTGTCGACGGGACCGGGCTGGCGCCGGTGTTGAGCAGCAGGAAACTGCCGGTGCCGTAGGTGCACTTCGCCTCACCCGGCTGAAAGCAGGTCTGCCCGAACAGGGCGGCCTGCTGGTCGCCGAGCGCACTGGCCACCGGCACCCCGTCGAGCACCCCGCCGGCAGTGCCGTACACCTCGGCGGAGCAGCGGATCTCCGGCAGCATCGCCGCCGGAACACCCATCGCGTCCAGCAGCTCCGGGGCCCAGTCCAGGGTCGTGAGGTCCATCAGCATCGTCCGGCTGGCGTTCGTCACATCGGTGACGTGCTCGCCGGTCAGCTTCCAGATCAGCCAGCTGTCCATGGTGCCGAAGAGCACCTCGCCGCGCTCGGCGCGCTCGCGCAGGCCGTCGACCTCGTCGAGCAGCCAGCGCAGCTTCGGCCCGGCGAAGTAGGTGGCCAGCGGCAGGCCCGTGCGGGCCCGGAACCGCTCCTCGCCGTACGCCGACGCAAGCTCGCGCAGTAGCGGCCCGGTCCGGGTGTCCTGCCAGACGATGGCGTTGGCCACCGGGCGGCCGGTGGCGCGGTCCCAGACGACCGTGGTCTCCCGCTGGTTGGTGATGCCGACGGCGGCCAGCCCGGCCGCGTCGGTGCCGGCGGCCCGTAGCGCCTCGGCGACCACCTGCTCGACGTTGTCCCAGATCTCCTCGGCGTCGTGCTCCACCCACCCCGGTCGGGGGAAGATCTGCCGGTGCTCGCGCTGAGCCACGGCGACGATGTCCCCGGCCCGGTCGAAGACGATGCATCGCGAGGAGGTGGTGCCCTGGTCGATGGCGGCGACGTACTGGGGGGTCACCGCAGCACCGTACCCGGACGGCGGCGCGGCGCGACAGGCGTCACGGCGGGTTCCGGCCCGCCGCCGTCGGTGGCCGTCGGCTTCCCCTACGATGTGCGAACGTGCGCGACATCGCAGTTTTCAGTGGAACCGCCCATCCCGACCTGGCTGCCGAGATCTGCGCCCACCTGGGGGTGCCGCTGCACCCGGTGCGGGTCTCCCGGTTTGCGAACGACTGTCTGGAAGTCCAGTTGCAGGCCAACTGCCGGGAGCGGGACGTCTTCCTGATCCAGCCGTTGGTGCCGCCGGTGCAGGAGCACCTGGTCGAGCTGCTGCTGATGATCGACGCCGCCCGGGGCGCCTCCGCCGGTCGGATCACCGTGGTGCTGCCGCACTACGCGTACGCCAGATCGGACAAGAAGGACGCGCCACGGATCTCGATCGGCGCGCGGCTCGTCGCCGACCTGCTCACCTCGGCCGGGGCGGACCGGGTGCTCGCGATGACCCTGCACTCGCCGCAGGTGCACGGCTTCTTCAGCGTCCCGGTGGATCACCTGCACGCGCTGCGGGAGCTGGCCACCCACTTCCGGCGCTACGACCTCAGCAACACTGTGGTGGTGTCACCCGACCTGGGCAACGCCAAGGAGGCCGCGGCCTTCGCCCGGCTGCTCGGCACGCCGGTCGCGGCCGGGGCGAAGCAGCGGTTCAGCGACGACCTGGTCAAGATCAGTGCGGTGATCGGCGACGTGGCCGACCGGGACGTCATCGTGCTGGACGACGAGATCGCCAAGGGCAGCACAGTGGTCGAGTTGATGGAGCATCTGCGCGGCCTGAAGGTCCGGTCGATCCGGCTCGCCTGCACGCACGGCCTCTTCTCGGGCGACGCGTTGCAGCGGCTCAGCGACCAGGACGGCGTCCTGGAGATCGTCTGCACCAACACGGTGCCCATCCCGGCCGACAAGCGGGTCCCCAAGTTGCAGGTCCTGTCGGTGGCCCCCGCCCTGGCCGAGGCGACGCGCCGAATCCACAACGGAGAATCCGTCTCAGCCCTGTTCGCCTGATCCACCCCCGCGCCCTTACCGCGCGATCTTGCACTTTGTGTCGTCGGGATGAGTGGTCTCGGGCGATTCGTCGGGACAGTAAGTGCAAGATCGCGCGCTGAGGGGGAGGGGTGCTCGGGGTTAGCGCGGGGTGGGGTTTTGGGTGGTTAGGCCCGTCGTGATGCGGACTGTGGTGCCGGCGGTGCCGGTGGCCACCTCCATCGCGTCGGTCAACTCGCGGGCCAGCCAGAGACCCCAGCCGCCGGCGGTGTCCGGGGCGGGTCGGCTGCGGTCGCCCAGACGTTGCGGGCTGATCCCGTGCCCGTGATCGGCGACCTCGCAGACCAGCACACCCGACTCGTGCCAGAGCCGCAGCCAGCCGCGCCCGCCGCCGTGGCGCACCGCGTTGGTGATCAATTCGTTGATCGCGAGCACGAAATCGTCCAGCCGTTGGCCGCTGAGACCCGAGGCGTGCGCGCAGGAGGTGACCGAGTGTCGAATCTCGGTCACCTGGGCCTGGTCAAAGGCTTCGGCGATCAGGAGGGCAGGTTCGATGGGCACAACCGTACGCGGTGCGTGCGGATCTGCGTTCGTCATGGGCCCGTCCCGGCGGCACATCTCGGAGTAATTCGCGGCTTTTCCACCGTACGTCAGGGTTTCCCGAACCGCACTCGCTGCTCGCCGTGCGCCGGCTCGGTTGTGGCATCCTGACCGCCATGCCGTCGCCGCCGGGTGGGTTCGAGGTGCCGCTGTGGCGTGCGCTGACCGTGTTCAGGCTGGCCTCCCTGGCGTACGTCTGCGCGCTCGCGGTGCGCGACGCCGACCGGTACGCCCACCCGTACGCCGTCGGCGCCCTGATCCTGCTGATGATCGCCTGGACCGGCGCGACGGCGATCGGGTACGCCCGACCGGCCTGGCGGCGCTGGCCGCTGCTGCTGGCCGACCTCGGTGTGGTAGTTGCCATCGTGCTGGCCACCCCCTGGGTGGTCGGCCGGACGGCGCTCACCCATGGCGTACCCACCCTGGGGGTGGCCTGGATGGCCGGCCCGGTGCTGGCCTGGGCCGTCTCCGGCGGCCGGCGGCGGGGCACCGTCGCCGCGCTGCTTGTCGCTGGCGCGGACCTGGCCACCCGGGAGCGGATCGGCCAGTCCTCGTTCACCGGGGTGATCCTGATGCTGCTCGCCGGGGTGGTGGTCGGGCACGTGGCCCGGCTCGCGGCGAGCGCCGAGGAGCGATTGCAGCGCGCTGTGGAGTTGGAGGCCGCCACCCGGGAGCGGGAGCGGCTGGCCCGGGACATTCACGACTCGGTGCTCCAGGTGCTGGCGCTGGTGCAGCGGCGCGGCGCCGACCTGCCCGGGGAGGCCGGTGAGCTGGCCCGGCTGGCCGGCGAGCAGGAGGTTGCCCTGCGGGCGTTGATCGCCGGCGCCGGCCCGGCCGCCGCGAGCCTCCCGGACGGCGGCGAGGCGGTGGACCTGCGGACCCTGCTCGGCCGGTACGCCTCGGCGGCGGTGGCGCTCTCCGCCCCGGCCACCCCGGTGCCGCTGCCCCGACGGGTGGCCGGAGAGTTGGCCGCCGCGACCGGCGCGGCCCTGGACAACGTGGGGCGGCACGCCGGCGGGCGGGCCTGGGTGCTGATCGAGGACGAGGGGGCGACGGTGACCGTGTCGATCCGCGACGAGGGGCCTGGTATCCCGGACGGTCGGCTGGACGAGGCGGCGGCCCAGGGTCGACTCGGCGTGACCCAGTCGATCCGGGGCCGGGTGGCCGATGTGGGCGGCACGGTTCGGATCGTGTCCGCCCCCGAGGCGGGCACCGAGATCGAGCTGAGCGTGCCGAGGTGACAGCGGCGAACCCGATCCGGGTGATGGTGGTGGACGACCATCCGATGTGGCGGGAGGGCGTGGCCCGCGACCTGACCGAGGCCGGTTTCCTGGTGGTGGCGACCAGCGGCGAGGGACGACAGGCCATCCGGGTGGCCGCCGCCGCCCGGCCCGACGTCGTCGTCCTCGACCTGCAACTACCCGATATCTCCGGCGTCGAGGTGATCCTGGGATTGCGCGCGGCACTGCCCGCCGTACGGGTGCTGATGCTCAGCGCCAGCGGCGAACAGCAGAGCGTGCTCGACGCGGTCAAGGCCGGGGCCACCGGTTACCTGGTGAAGTCGACAGCGCCCGCCGAGTTCCTGGAGGCGGTGCACCGCACCGCGGCCGGCGACGCGGTCTTCACCCCCGGACTGGCCGGCCTGGTGCTCGGCGAGTACCGCCGGCTGGCCGCCGGACCGGGGCGGGGGACCGGCCCGGCCGGCGCTGCCGAACCCGCGACGCCCCAGCTCACCGAACGGGAGACGGAGGTGCTGCGGCTGGTGGCGAAGGGGATGTCGTACAAGCAGATCGCCCAGCGACTCGGCCTGTCGCACCGCACTGTGCAGAACCACGTGCAGAACACCCTGGGCAAGCTGCAACTGCACAACCGGGTCGAGCTGACCCGGTACGCCATCGAACGCGGTCTGGACGACTGAGCGGACGTCAGACCGAGCGCGGCGGCTCCGTCTCGTGGATGGCCAGCTCCTCGGCCGTCGCCCCGCCCCCTGCCGATCCGGCGTCGTACGCCACCGAGTCGGTCTCCTGGTCGGTGTGCGACCCCTCGTCCGGTTCCACCAGCCGGCCTACTGTGGCGTCGGCCACCGTGCCGAGCTGACCGTGGTCGTAGAGCGAGACCGGCGAGTTCGGGTCCGAGGTCGGCCCGGGATCCATCACGTCGGCGTCCAGCTGAGCCTCCGCCGCGGCTTCCAGGTTGTCCGCCTCGAAGGCGATCTTCGGGTCGATGGTGCCGGCCAGCGGGTCGTCCGCCGGGCGCTCGTAGACCTCGCGGTCGAGCTTGTAGTCAAGCGACTCACCGTCGAGCTGCTCCTCGGCGGTCGTTCCGAACCGGTCCACCGCCACCGGCGTCCGATCGCCGGGCAGTTGGGCCGGGTCCGGGCCGTCCGCCTCGCGCCCGGTCAGGACGTCGTCGTTGGCGGTCGAGTCGTCATCGGCGGTGTCGGGCAGCCCTTGCGCCTCGGTGTCGGACAGGGGGGTCGGGTACTCGTTGTCGCGCATGTCTGATCACTACCCGCTGCCCTGCCGCCATAACCGGGCGGGCTCCGGCGGTACGTCGCCGAACCGGGCGTCGATGGCGAAAGCCCCGTCAGGCGGCCTCGTCGTCGGGGTGCAGCACACACCAGACGACCTTGCCGTCCGGTACGGCGCTGCTGCCCCAGCGGCGGGTCACGGTGTCGATCAGCAGCAGGCCCCGGCCGCCGATCCGGGTCGGCGGGGAGATCCCGGGGAACGTCGGCTGACGCGGGGAGTGGTCGTGAACCGCCAGGTGCAGGGTGGTCTCCCGAGGTGCCAGCCGAACGGTCATCGGGGTCCGGGCGTGCGCCACCACGTTGTTGACCATCTCGGTGATCGCGATGCACGCCGGGTCGGTGAGCGTCGGCATGCCCCAGCGCTCGCAACCGGTGGTGACCAGCTCGCGCGCCTGCCGGGCGGCTCCCACCGCCGGAGCCAGGTCGGCGGTGAGCACCGCCGCCAGTGGTGTCGCCGCCACAGCAGCCAGCGCCCCGTCGAGCGTCGGCCAGGCCGGCACCCCGGCGAGCGCGGCGTCCGGATGGGCAGGCCCGTCGACCGCCGGGTCACACAGCAGCAGGTCCGCTGCGGGCCAGTCGGCGACCTCCCGGCGTACGTCGGCGAAGACGCCGCGCCCGGCCGGGTCGACGACGCGCAGGCCGGTCACGTCGGCCACCACCGGGCCGGGCCGGGCCAGCAGACGGGCGAGCAGCGCCCCGCGTACCGCCTCGGCGCCGGCGGCATCGAGCACACCGGTCAGCCGGACCACCGCTGACGACTCGTCGATTTCCACGAGACAGCTCGACATGATCGCCCCATTGTGCGCGCCGGTGACGGTAAGCGCATTCGGGCGTTCGACATCGGCCATCAGCGGTCCGACCGGGAGCGGCGGTTGATGGCCGCCAGGGTGCCGACAGCGGTGCCGGCGGCGGCCAGCCCGAACGCGGCGGTCATCCGCACCAACTGTCGCCGTCGACCGTGCCAGTCGCCGTCCTGACGCGCCTGAGCATCGGGGTGGAACACGTTGCCGCTGCTGTCCACCCGGGCCCCCGGGCCGAACTGGGTGCGGTGGGCGTACCAGCCGAGGGTGCGCTCGACCAGCGCGGGCGCCAGCCGCCACTGCAGGCCGATAAGTCGGGCCGCGCCCCCGGCGTACGCCTCGCGGCGAGGCCGGCGCAGCAGCCGGACGATGGTCTCGGCGACCACCTCCGGCGGGTAGATCGGAGGAGGCGGCATCAGCTCCCGACCGCTGTGGTTGCCGGTGTGCCGGAAGAACGGGGTGTCGATCGTGGCTGGTAGCACCGTGCAGACGGAGATGTGACCGCGACCGGTGACCCGCAACTCCTGTCGGACGGTGTCGGCCAGCCCGCGGATGCCGTGCTTGGAGGCGTTGTACGCCGACTGGTACGGCATGGCCACCTCGGCCAGCACCGAGGCGTTGTTGACCAGCACACCACCACCGGCGGCGCCCAGGTAGGGCAGTGCCGCCTTGATGCCGTGCACCGCCCCGAGCAGGTTGACCTCCAGCACCCGGCGGAACTCGGCGACCGGGATCTCGTCGAACAGGCCCACGGCGCTCACCGCGGCGTTGTTCACCCAGGCGTCGATCCGGCCGAACTCGGCCGCCGCCTGCTCGGCCAGCCGCCGCACCGACTCCAACTCGGTGACGTCGGTCGGTACGACAAGCGCCCGGCCGCCCAACTCCCGGCAGTGCTGCGCGACCTGTAGCAGGGCCGGCTCGCTGCGGGCGGCCAGCACGACGGCGGCACCCCGGCGGGCCAACGCGTACGCGGTCGCCGTGCCGATCCCGCTGGACGCGCCGGTGATCACCACGGTCGAATCGTCGAGACTGCGGGTCAGCGGCATTCCTGAGCGGTACCCCCGGCCGGGCCTGGTCACACCGACGATGGCTTGTCGATCATCGTCGAAGCGTGCCGTCGCGTGTCGCGTGTGCTTGCCGTGGCGCAAGTGTCGGTGGCACTCGCGCGGACTCTTCCTGATCTGCCAGGTTTCGGCTCAGCCCCGCGGGGTTAATGGGACGCTCGACCGGGAGGACCACCGCCGAGGAAAGATCGCAGGGAGGTGACCCATGCGCGTCGGCCTCGTCTGCGCGCACGCCAGTTCCTACCGCCACGCCGACGGCCCGCCGGTCGGCACCCGACAGCACACAGCGAGGGTCGCCGCCGAGCTGGCCGAGCGAGGCCATGACGTACGGCTCTACGTGCGCCGGGACGACCCGGCACTGCCGGCGGCTGTGAACGTCGACGGCTACCAGGTGCACCAGGTGCCCGCCGGCCCGCCCACCCCACTTCCCACCGTCGAGCTGATCCCGTACGTGACCGAGGTCGGCCGCTGGCTGGCCGACGAGTGGTCGGGTTCCTGGCGGCCCGAGGTGGTGCACGGGCACTACTGGGTCGGTGGCCTGGCCGCCGCGCACGCCGTTCGGGAGACCGACATTCCGGTGGTGCAGACGTTCCACTCGCTCGGCATCGAGCAGCTGCGCCACCTGGGCGGCCACTACGACGGGCCGGGCCAGCGGATCACACTGGAGCGCGCGTTGACCCGGGCTGTCGACATCGCCGTGGCCCAGTCCAACGACGAGGTCGACGAGCTGACCCGGATGGGTCTGCAACGCAGCTCGGTCGCGTTGGTGCCGGCCGGCGTCGACATCGACCTGTTCCATCCCGATGGCGAGGCAGCACCGCGCGAACAGCGGCCCCGCATCCTCTCGGTGGGCTCGCTGGCCGCCGGGCACGGCCAGGAGGACCTGATCCGGGCGATGCGGCTGGTCGGTGACGCCGAGTTGGTGATCGCCGGTGGGCCGCCGGCCGACCAGTTGGCCAACCACGCCGAGACACGACGGCTTCGCGAGCTGGCCGAACAGCTCGGCGTCGTCGACCAGGTCCGGCTCGTCGGGGCGGTGCCGCACGACCAGATGGCCACCTGGTACCGGTCGGCGGACGTGGTCGCCTGCACGCCGCACTACTCTTCGGCCGGTCGGGTCTCGCTGGAGGCGATGGCCTGCGGGGTGCCGGTGATCGGTTACGCGATGGGCGGCCTGGCGGACGCCGTCGTCGACGAGGTCACCGGCCGCCTGGTGCCCCCCGGTGACGTACGGGCACTCGGAGTGTCGCTGCGCCGGCTGCTCGCCGACAACGCCGGTCGGTTCGCGTACGGGCACGCCGCGGTGGACCGGGTGCGCAGCAGCTACACCTGGGAACGGACCGCCGGTGCGTTGGAGCGCCTCTACGAACGGGTGGTAAGTCGCCGCAAGCCGGTCGAGGCCTAAGCCGGCAGCTCTGTTGTGGTGCGTGCCGGACGGTCAGCCCGGCCGGCCGGCACCGACCATGGCGGGGTCCCGACGGCGTGCCACCGAGCGGTGTTGCTGCGGTTCGGCGTACCGGGTCAGGCCGATCACCGCGGCCAGGGTCACCAGGAAGCCGACAGCGGCCAGCCACTCCCGCCCCGGCCAGATCTTGTCGTTGAGCAGCAGCAGGCCGACGATCGCGGCCGGCACCGCCCCGGCGGCGTCCATCGCGGCGACAGCGGCGGTCGTCGAGCCGCGCTGCATGGCCAGACCGAGCAGCAGCTGACCCACTATCGAGTGGGCGATCAGCAGGTAGAACAGCGGGTCGGCGAGGAACGCCTCGGCGGACGGCGCGGATGCCAGTGGCCGGGCGGCGACCGCGGCCGAGCTGAACGCCAGCCCGGCCAGTGAGCCGAGGGCCACCGAACCCGGTGCCCCGTGCAGCCGGACGGCAAAGAAGCCGAGCACCGCTATCACGCCCAACGCCACCAGCAGGGCGATCGAGCCGGCGGTGCCGAGCTGCTTCGACGGCGCCGGCCGGGCGGACAGCACCAATGCGGTGATCCCGGCGAAGAGCAGCGCCAGCAGCACCACCTCCGCCGCCGGCAGCCGCCACTTCAGCACCAGCACCCCGAGGATGGCGGTCACCCCCAGCCCGGCGGCCACGCTGGCCTGCACGAGGAACAGCGGCAGGTCCCGCCGGGCCAGGAAGGCGAGCACGAAACCGCCGATCTGACAGCCGAGACCGACCAGATACGTCCGGTGCCCGGCGAGGCGCAGCAGCAGGCCCGGATCGAAGGTGTGGTGGACAGTGGTGCGGGCCGCCGCCACCGACTGGAGCAGGTTGGCGAAGCCGTACGCGACGATCATCGCCGCGAGAAAGCACCAACCGGAGGAGACCACCTGGCGAGGATAGAGGTTGCCGGGGGTCAGCGCTCGGCTGGTCGATTGAGGCGGACGAGGATGTCGGCGTGCAGTACACCGTTGGTGGCCACCACGCTGCTGTCGGTGCCCGGAGCGCCGGCGGGGGCCGGTTCTCCGGCCAGATCCGTGACAGTGCCACCCGCCTCCGTGATGATCGGCACCAGCGCCGCCACGTCCCACAGTGACAACTCCGGCTCGGCCATCACGTCCAGTGCCCCCTCGGCCAACAGCATGTAGCCGTAGAAGTCGCCGTACGCCCTGTTGCGCCAGCTGTCCCGCATCAGGTCGAGCACTGCGTCGAGCCGCCCGGCTTGCTCCCACCCGTTCAGTGACGAGTAGCAGAAGCTGGCGTCCGCGATCCCACGCACCGCTGACACGCCGATCCGCTCGCCGGCCGTGGGGCCCGGCCCGGCGTACGCGCCCGCACCCGCGCTGGCCCACCAGCGTCGTCCGAGCGCTGGTGCGGAGACCACGCCGACCGCCGGTCGATCGCCGTCGTAGAGCGCGATCAGGGTGGCCCAGATCGGCACGCCGCGGACGAAGTTCTTGGTGCCGTCGATCGGATCGATGATCCACCGGCGGCCGTTCGGGTCGGCGGACGACTGCGCGCCGTACTCCTCACCGAGCAGCCCGTCGGCCGGTCGGTGCTCGGCCAGCAGGGCGCGGATCTCCCGCTCCACTGCGGTGTCCGCGTCGGAGACCGGGGTCAGGTCGGGTTTCGCCTCGACCCGCAGGTCGAGCGCGCGGAACCGGGCCGTGGCAATGGCGTCGGCCCGATCGGCGAGCAGGTGGGCGAGGGCGAGGTCGTCGGCGTACCCGGTCATGCCGGCAACCTAGCCCACGCCCGTCGGGTCACTCGTCGGGGCCGCGCCGGTCACCCTCGCCGGGACCGCGCTGGTCGTTGTCGCCGCGCGAGTCACCCTCGCCGGCCCGAGAGGCGAGCAACCGACGGTACGACGCCAGCCGGCGCGGGTCGGCCTTACCGGCGGCCACCCAGGCGTCCAGCCCACAGTCGGCCTCATCGGCGGTGTGGGGGCAGTTCGGTGGGCAGTCGACGGTGCCCTCGACCAGGTCCGGGAAGCCGTGCAGCAGGCTGTCGGCGGAGACGTGCGCCAGCCCGAAGCTGCGGATCCCGGGGGTGTCGATGATCCAGCCCGGGTCGGTGTCGATCCCGGGTACCGGTGGCAGCCGCAGCGCCACCGCGCTGGTCGAGGTGTGCCGACCCCGGCCGATCGCGCTGACCACGCCGACGGCGCGCAGCGCATCCGGAACGAGGCGGTTGACCAGCGTCGACTTGCCCACCCCGGAGTGCCCGACCAGCACCGATACCTTGCCACTGAGCAGCGAACGGAGCGCGTCGAGGTCGGAGTCGGGGCGGTTGAGCACGTACGGCAGCTCCAGCTCGGTGTAGTAGCCGAGCACCTCCTCCGGCCCGGCCAGGTCGGCCTTCGTGAGGCAGAGCAGCGGCTCGACGTCCGCGTCGTACGCGGCCACCAGGCAACGGTCGATGAACCCGGTGCGCGGCGGTGGGTCGGCCAACGCGCTCACGATCACCAACTGGTCCGCGTTGGCCACCACTACCCGTTCCAGTCGACCCTCGGCGGTGGTCTCGTCGTCGTCTGCGGTGCGGCGCAGCACCGAGCGGCGTTCGGCGATCCGGACGATGCGGGCGAGAGCGCCCTCCGCGCCGGACGTGTCCCCGACCAGGCTGACCCGGTCACCCACCACCACCGACTTGCGGCCCAGCTCGCGGGCCCGCATCGCGGTCACAGTGGGCAGCTCGGCCCCCACCACGCCGCGCTCGGCCCCGGCCAGCACGCACTGGTAGCGCCCCCGGTCGACGGCGATGACGAAGCCGTCCACCGCGTCGTTGTGCTGGGGGCGGGTGCGCGTACGCGGGCGCGACGACTTTCCGGGCCGGACCCGCACGTCGTCCTCGTCGTACTCCCGCCGCTTGGTCGCCAGGACCTGTCCTCTTCTCGCGTCAGCTCTTGCCGGTCACCATCGCTGACCATAGTGCCGGGAACTCGGGCATGGTCTTGGAGGTACACCCCACGTCGTCGACCTCGATGCCGGGGACGGCCAGCCCGGCCACCGCTGCGGCGTGGGCCATCCGGTGGTCGTGGTAGGTGCGGAAGACGCCGCCGCGCAGCGGTCGGGGCCGGATCTCCAACCCGTCCGGTGTCTCGGTGATGTCCGCCCCGAGCCCGCCGAACTCGCGCGCGAGCGCGGCGAGCCGGTCGGTCTCGTGGCCACGGATGTGCCCGACACCGGTGAAGACCGACGGCGAGTCGGCCAGCATGGCCAGCGCGGTCAGCACGAGGGTCAACTCGCCCACGTCGGAGAGGTCGGCGGTCAGACCGTGCACCACGCCGGTGCCACGGACTGTCAGCCCGTTCGTGGAGAGGGTGACCTCGCCGCCCATCCGCTGGAGCAGCGAGCGGAGTTTCTCGACCGGCTGCGCGCTGCTGTGCGGCCAACCCTGCAAGGTGACCTCGCCGCCGGTGACCAGGGCGGCCGCGAAGAACGGCACCGCGCCGGAGAGGTCGGGTTCGATGTCCCAGCCGCGCCCGGTGAGCGGGCCGGGCTCGACGGCCCAGACGTCGGGGGTGCTGTCGTCGACCGCCGCGCCGGCGGCCCGCAACATCCGCACAGTCATCCGTAGGTGCGGCGCGGAGGGCACCGGCGGGCCGACGTGGCGGACCACGACGCCCCTGTCGAAGCGCGGGGCGGCAAGCAACAACGCGGAGACGAACTGGCTGGACACGGACGCGTCGAGCACCACCTCGCCGCCGGTGACCCCACCGGTGCCGAGCACCGTCAGCGGCAGGCTGCCGGCGCCGGTGACGTCGATCCGGACGCCCAGCGAGCGCAGCGCGCCGACCAGCGGGCCGAGCGGGCGGGTGCGCACGTACGGGTCACCGTCGAAGGTGACCTGCCCGTCGGCCAGGCCCGCCACCGGTGGCACGAATCGCATCACGGTGCCGGCCAGCCCGACGTCGACGTGGGCGGGGCCGGCCAGCGGGTGCGGTCGGACCAGCCAGCTCTCGTCGTCGCTGATCGAGACGTGCGCGCCCATCGCCCGCAGGCCGGCGGCCATCAACTCGGTGTCGCGGGCGCGCAGTGGCCGGGCCAGGGTCGACGGGCCGGCGGCAAGCGCGCTGAGCACCAGGGCCCGGGCGGTCATCGATTTGGAACCGGGCAGGCGCAGCGTCGCCGCCACCGGGTCGGATGCGGTCGGTGCGGTCCACGGCTGCGGCGGCCGGGTCGCGGTCAGGTTGCCCACGGTTACATTCTGCCGTGTCGGCGGATGGGCGGCGGTGCCCGGCACTCGTACTCCCGGTTGGCGGGACAGCCGACGGGGCCTCCGACGCGTTAGCGTGTGCCCCATGTGCGGCAGGTACGCGACGACCCGGAGCTCCGGCGAGCTGAGCGCGCTGTTCGAGTCGTCCGACGACTCCGACGGCCGGGTCCGGGCTGACCACAACGTCGCGCCGACCGATCCGGTGCCGCTGGTCCGGGTCAGTCCGGAGGGGCACCGCAGCCTCTGCGTCGGTCGCTGGGGTCTGCTGCCGCACTGGTCCCGGTCCGCCTCGGGAGCCGCCCGGATGATCAACGCGCGGGCGGAGACGGTGGCCACCAGTCGGGCGTACGCCGGTTCGTTCTCCCGTCGCCGGTGCCTGGTCCCGGCCGACGGCTGGTACGAGTGGGTCCGGCTGCCCGACGGCGGGCGACAGCCGTACTTCATGACTCCTCGGGACCGCTCGGTGCTCGCGCTGGCCGGCATCTGGTCGGTCTGGGAGTCCGACGCCGAGACCCGGCTCACGTTCAGCGTGCTGACCACCGCGGCGCTCGGCGACCTGGCCGAGGTGCACGACCGGATGCCGGTGTTGCTGCCACCCGAGCGGTGGTCGTCGTGGCTCGGGCCGACGGACGAGCCGGAGCGGTTGCTCGCTCCGGCGTCGGCGGAGCAGTTGGCGGGGTTGGAGATCCGCCCGGTGGGTGCGGCGGTGGGAGACGTTCGTAACGACGGGCCACAGCTGACCGCGCGGGTGGCGGTGGCGCCGACTGTGTCACCGCAGGAGCTGACCCTGTTCTGACGCTGCCGTGCATTGTCGGCCGCCGATTTGCCAGGGTTCCGAGCGATTCGTCTCCTGGCTGTTCAGTCATGTTCCCGGCAGACCCTTGTCCCGGTGTTGCGAAGTGCGATAGAACACAGCGCCGGTAGTGGCTGTCGGTCCGCACGGGGCGGACGACGTCCACAGCTTTTGCCGGTCCCACGGGGGAGGTGGGTGGATGACACGGGCACGTATGCCGCGCCCGCACGAGGTGGCGGCGGCGCGGCGAGATCCGCGACTGCTGCGGGCCGTGCGAGAACGGCGGCAGGACGACGCATGGCGCACCAGGGGAACCTGCCAGAGCGTCGATCCGGAGACATTCTTTCCGGCACCGAACGAGCCGGCGGACGCCGCCGTCGCGCTGTGTCGCAGTTGCGACGTACAGGGGTCCTGCCTGGCCTGGGCCCTCGACGTCGGTGACTGCCACGGCGTGTGGGGTGGCACCACGCCACGGGAACGACGGGCGATGCTGGTCGCCTGGCGCGGCGAGGTCGAACCCGATCCGGACGCCATCGACGACGCCGGCCCGCCGGTGCGCGATCGCCTGCTCGCCCTGGTCCCGCTGAGCTGATCGGCGGCCAGGTTCGCACCCGACGCCCGTCCGGCGGCGCAGAATAGGCCGGTGCCAGCCAGCAACGAGATCGACACCCCGCGTGGTCCGGCGTTGATCGACACCGACCTGCCGGTCCGCCCGGCCACCGCCCTGCTCGTCCTCGGGCACGGCGCGGGCGGCAGCGTCGACGCGCCCGACCTGCTCGCGGTCCGGGACGCGTCGGTGGCGGCCGGCCTGGCGGTGGTCCGGGTGACGCAGCCCTACCGGGTCGCCGGTCGACGTGCGCCGGCACCGGCAGGTCACCTCGACGAGGCCTGGGCGGCGGTGCTCGCCGAGCTGCGTGACCGGCACGCGGGCGTGCCGACGGTGGTGGTCGGTGGGCGTTCCAGCGGCGCACGGGTGGCCTGTCGGACGGCCCGTGCGGTGGGCGCGGTGGGTGTGGTCGCGTTGGCCTTTCCACTGCACCCGCCCGGCCGGCCGGAACGCTCGCGCGCCGCCGAACTGGGCACCGGCCTGCCGACGCTTGTCGTCAACGGCGACCGGGATCCGTTCGGGACGCCGGAGCCGGGACCGGCCGTGCAGGTGGTGAGCCGTCCCGGTGAGACGCACGACCTGCGCCGCGATCCGGCCGGCACCGCCGCCGCCGTGCGCGACTGGCTGTCCGCCCACGGCTGGGCGGCCAGCTGATCCGTCGCGGCCGGCTCGCCGGGACGACCGTTTCCGGTGCGGGCACGGGTCGTTGCATCCGTTGGTGCCGCCGGCCCGAGCAGGGCCGGTGACACCAGTCCTCCCAGGCCCTTCCTGGTCCCAGCGCCGGCCGCCGTCGGGGCCGGGACCAGGAACGGGGAGGACCGGCCGGAATGCCCCAGTGGTCATCTCGCGTTACTACCCCCGGACGACTTTTCTGCGAGGGGGGTGACCGGTGCCAACCGAGACACGAAGCCTGGAACGGGACGAGCGGGACGCCCGGCAGCTGAAGCGGCTGCTGGATGGCCCGGAGTGGCCCGCGACGGCGGGACCGGGCGCGGTGGGTGCGGTGAGCACGGGCACACCGGCCGGAAGTGAATCTGCGGGCAGGTCCGTGCGCGTATCCTCGGCGGGAAAGCATCCGACGCGAGGGGATGTGCGGTTGACCACCGAGAAGACGGACGAGCGCAGGGCCCGATTCGAGCGGGACGCGATGCCATTCGTCGATCAGCTCTACGCTGCTGGGCTGCGGATGACACGCAACCCGGCGGATGCCGAGGACCTGGTCCAGGAGACGTACCTGAAGGCGTACGCGGCCTTCCACCAGTTCGAGCAGGGCACGAACCTCAAGGCCTGGCTCTACCGGATCCTGACCAACACCTACATCAACTCCTACCGCAAGCGGCAGCGCCAGCCGATCCAGGCGCCCACCGAGGAGATCACCGACTGGCAGCTCGCCGAGGCCGAGTCGCACACCTCCAGCGGGTTGCGCTCGGCCGAGACCGAGGCACTGGACCGGCTGCCGGACAGTGACGTCAAGGAGGCCCTCCAGCAGTTGCCGGAGGAGTTCCGCCTGGCCGTCTACCTCACCGATGTCGAGGGCTTCTCCTACAAGGAGGTCGCGGACATCATGGGCACGCCGATCGGCACCGTGATGTCGCGTCTGCACCGGGGCCGTCGTAATCTGCGCAAGCTGCTCGAGCGCTACGCGGGGGAGCGGGGCTTCAGTGCGGCCCGCTCGGCGAAGGGCTCGACCGCCGCTGCCGGCCGGGAGGTGTGACGTGAGCTGTGGGGAGCCGCACGAGACGGACTGCCGCGAAGTGCTCGCGGAGGTGTATCTCTACCTGGATCTGGAGTGCGCCGACGAGCGCCGCTCGCTGATCCGGCACCACCTGGACGAGTGCGGGCCCTGCCTGCGCGAGTACGGGCTGGAGCAGGAGGTACGGGCGCTGGTGGCGCGTTGCTGTGGCAACGAGACAGCGCCGGATCAGCTGCGTGAGCGGCTGCGGGTCAAGCTCACCGAGCTGGTGGTCTTCGAGACCAGCGACTCTCGTGAGCTGGCCGACTGAGTGTTCGAGGTGGCCGATCGAGCGTCGGCACCAACTGGCAAGACCGGTGGCGCGGGGGGGTGGGGTGCCCGGGGCCCGGGGGTGCCGGG
>NZ_JBEZGJ010000118.1:0-23726 GCF_040649965.1 Micromonospora sp. NPDC048843 | reverse complement strand
TCCCCCCGCGGCGGGGTGACCTTCGCACTCTGGGAACCGCCGCTGCTGCCACCCGACTCGTCGGCCTCTTCGCCGGTGCCGCCGCAGGCGACGGGCGAGCACGACGAGCTTCACCAGGTCCGCCGGTCGGCGCTGCGCGAGACCGCCGACCTGCTCGCCGACACGGTCGCCGAGGGGGTACGCACCCTCGCGTTCGTCCGCTCCCGCAAGGGTGCCGAGGTGGTGGCCGCCAACGCGCGTCGAGCGCTGGACGACGCGGTGCCGGGGCTCGGCGACCGGGTCGCCGCCTACCGGGGCGGTTACCTGCGGGAGGAGCGACGCGAGCTGGAACGGGCCCTGCTGCACGGCGACCTGCTCGGCCTGGCCTCCACCAACGCGCTGGAGCTGGGCGTGGACCTGGTCGGGCTCGACGCGGTGCTGATCTGCGGCTACCCGGGCACCCGGGCGTCGCTGTGGCAGCAGGCGGGCCGCGCCGGGCGTTCCGGGCAGGAGGCCCTCGCGGTGCTGGTGGCCCGGGACGACCCCCTGGACACCTACCTGGTGCACCACCCGGAGGCGATCTTCGGCGCGCCGGTGGAGGCGACGGTGCTCGACCCGGCCAACCCGTACGTGCTGGCACCGCAGCTCGCCTGCGCCGCGGTGGAGGCACCGCTCACCCCGGCCGACCTGGTGCTCTTCGGCGACGGGGCGAAGGAGGCGGTCGACCAGCTGGTCGCGGCGGGGGCGCTGCGGCAGCGGCCCACCGGTTGGTACTGGCGGCACCGGGAGCGGCCCGAGGTGGACCTGCGCGGTGAGGGCGGCGCCCCGGTCGCCGTGGTGGAGTCGTCGACCGGCCGGCTGCTCGGCACCGTCGACGGCGGCTCGTCGCACTTCCTGCTGCACTCCGGCGCGGTCTATCTGCATCAGGGCGTCTCGTACGTGGTCGACCAGCTCGACCTGGCCGACGGTTGCGCGCTGGTACGCGCCGAGGAGCCGGACTGGTCCACCCACGCCCGCGACGTCACCGACCTGTCAGTGGTGTCGGTGCGCTCCTACGTGGACGCCGGCCCGGTCGGCATGTTCCTCGGCGAGGTGGACGTGACCAGCCAGGTGGTGTCGTACCAGCGGCGGCGGATCGCTACCGGCGAGGTGATCGACACCCGGCCGCTCGACCTGCCCGCCCGGGAGCTGCGCACTGTGGCGGTCTGGTTCACCCTGTCACCGCAGTCGTTGGCCCTCGCCGGGGTCCAGCCGGCCGACGTGCCGGGCGCTCTGCACGCCGCCGAACACGCCGCGATCGGCCTGCTGCCGCTGATGGCCACCTGCGACCGGTGGGACATCGGTGGGCTCTCCACCGCCATCCACCCGGACACCGAGGCGCCGACCGTCTTCGTCTACGACGGGCATCCGGGTGGCGCCGGCTTCGCCGAGCGGGCGTACGGAACGGCGGCGGCGTGGCTGCGGGCCACCCGGGACGCGATAGCGGAGTGCGGCTGCGAGGCCGGCTGCCCGTCCTGCGTGCAGTCACCGAAATGCGGCAACGGCAACAATCCCCTCTCCAAACCGGACGCGATCCGGGTGCTCGACGTGGTGTTGACGAACCTGCCCAACTGACCGGCTTGCATGAATCGGCATGGCACGGGGCACAATGATGTGGGAGCGCTTCCATCGATGCCAATGTTGCTGATCGCCCCCCGTGCCCGAGGAGAAGCTGTGGCCGACACCATCGCCGAGACCGTCGACCTGCTCTACACCATCGACCAGGACAATCTCACCCTCGACCAGCAGATCGCGCTGGGGTCGGCACTGGCCGCCCTGGCCCAGGCGGAACGGCTGGAACAGATCAACGAGCGGCTGCGCGGCATCCACCAGGTCCTGAACACCTGGTCGCTGCGGGCCGCGACCTCCGTCGACAGTCGCTGAGGTCTTCGGAGTGATCCTGCTAGGGCACCAGTGACCACTCCGTGCTGGGTAGTCGTCCGGCGACCGCGACGGCTACCCAGCAGCAACTGATCATGGGCAGCAGGGAGCGCGACGGTTGTCGGGCTGTGCGAGACTCCGGCGCACCAACCCCCAGAGGAGTACACATGCAGCTCGACAACTTGCAGGGCCAGCACCAGTTCCACATCCGCCAGCGACTGCGCATGATGGTCAACCAGTACGAGGTCCGGGCGGTCTCCCCCGACGGCACCGAGGGTGAGCTGCTGGCGTTCGCGCAGCAGAAGCGGCTCGCCTTCAAGGAGCAGGTGACCATCTACACGGATGACTCCAAGCAGCAGCCTCTGCTCGGCTTCAAGGCCCGCCAGCGCATCGACCTCGGCGCGACGTACGACGTCACCGACGCTGCGGGCAACGCGATCGGCCTGTTCCGCAAGGACTTCGCCCAGTCGCTGCTGCGGTCCACCTGGCACGTCGAGCAGGGCGGCCTGCCGCAGGTGACGGGCCAGGAGCGCAGCATGCCGGTGGCACTGCTGCGTCGATTCGTCGACTCGCTGTCCTGGCTGCCGTACCACTTCGACTTCACGGCGAACGGCCAGCCGGTCTTCACCGTGGTCAAGAAGTGGGGCCTGCGCGACAAGTACGTCGTCGAGGTGCAGAACCCGCAGATCGACCGTCGCCTGGTCATCGCGATGGCAGTCGCCCTCGACGCGCTCCAGGCCCGCTGACACACCCGGCCTGGACCAGGGCGGCGCGGGGCGGTGCCGTTCGGTTCGGTGCGGTTCGGCGCGGCGACCCACCACGGTCGCCGTCGCGGCCACCCAATCCTCGGCAGCCGGCCGGGACCTGGACCTCGACCAGTCCCGGCCGGCAGGCCGTGATCCCCGACCGGCAGACGTCGGGCGCGATCCCCGGCCGGCAGGCCGTCGGCCGCACTCTCGGGCGGCGTGCCGTTGGTGACTCGGTGTCCTGACGGGTCCGGTCCCCCTCTGGAGCTGATGTCGTAAACGAATCACCCTTGATGTCGTAACCGATTCAGCTCCACAGCACCCACCAATCCCACCAGGGCCCTGGCTCCTTCGGCCACGCGCTGGCCCGTACCTGCGCCTGGTGCCGCACCACGAGTCAATTCGGGAACGCCACAGGCCGCTCTCTCCACAGGCCCCGCCCTGCGCACGCCGCGCCCGACCACGGGGCGCGCCTGGGCTGCCCGCACCGCGCCGCCGGACGCGGCGGTGAGCAGTGACGCCGCCGCGAGGGTCAGCCTCGCACCGGACCGGCGCGGGCGCTCGCTGCGGCCACCCGCGTCAGGCCGGGTAGTGGCGTGAACGCCACCTCGACCGTCACCAGCACGTCCAGCCCGTCGAGGCGACAGCCGACCAGCCGGCCATCGTTGCGACCGACGAGGTCGGACGCGGACGCACAAGCCGCAGCGTCGCCGTCGAGCGCCCGGGCTGCCCCGGCCAGCGCGCCGAGGTCGGCTGCCACAGCCGCTCGCTGGCTCGCCATTCCGGCGGCGACGATGGCGGCGCCGAACGTCCCGAACACCACGAGGACGAGCCCCATCGCCAGCAGCAGGACCGTCGCGCCACCTCGCTGCCGGTCCGGCCGGCCAGCAACGAGCCCTCCGGCAGCCGGTTCTCTACCGGAGCGGGGTGACGGATCTCTTTGCACTACCAGCTCCCCTCATGCGCGCCCGGTTCGACGGCGGCGACGGCGGTGGCGACCACTGTGATTCGCGGTAGCCGACCGCCCAACGTCCGGACGGGTGCCCTTACCGTCGCCCGCACCCGGTCGCCGTCGACGGACACCGACACCGCCGCCCCCGGCGGCGCTGCCCGGCCACCCTCCGCGCTGCCGTCCGCGCCCCGGGCGGCGGCTAGCGCAGCCTCCCGGGCCGCGTGCAGGCAACCCGCCTGCACGCTGACGGCGTTGACAGCGGTCAGGCCGGCCAGCAGAAGCAGGAGCAGCGCCGGCAGGCCGGCCGCCAGTTCGGCGGTGAAGGACCCCCGGTCCCCGCCAACGGTCCGCACGAGGACGCGAAGTCTCCGCCCGCCGCGTGCCGCCAGCCCGGGAACACTCGACCCTGAATCGCGGCCGGCCCGCCGGCGCCCGATCACTTCAGCGCCCGGTCGATGACAGCGGTCAGCGCCGACTGGACGTTGCCGGAGGTCAGCACCTTCAACAGGATCCCGGCGAAGGCGACCGCGGCGAGGGTGCCCACGGCGTACTCGGCCGTGTTCATCCCGGCATCGCCGCGTAGGCGATCGATGAGTTTGCGCATTACTGTTTCCCCTTCTCGATGGGTCAGAGCACATCGCCGAGAACGGCGACGATCACCGGCACGAGTCCGGCGAGAATGAACGCCGGCAGGAAGCAGAGCCCCAGCGGCAGGACGATGAGCACACCCGCCCGCCGGGCCGATGCCTCCGCAGCGGTGGCACGGTCGGCGCGCAGGTCGTCGGCGAGCCGGGTCAGCGCGCCGGCCAGGGCGGCACCACTGTTGGCCGAGCGCAACGCCGCCGAGGTCAGGCGCTCGGCGCCGGGCACGCCGTCCAGCGCGGACCATGCCTCTGCTGGGCCACCACCGAGCAGCAACGTGCGGCCAACCCGGGCCAACCGGCCGGCGAGCGGCCCGTCCAGCGCCTCGGCGACGGCCAGCACCGAGCGATCCACTGGGGCACCCGCCCGCATCGCCGCAGCCAGCAGGTCAGCGGCGAGCGGTAGGTCAGCGGCCTCCTGCTGCCGCCGCCTCCGCACAGCGGGCGACTCGATCCGCCGCAACAGGACATCAAGCAGGAACGCGGCCGGGAGAGCGCCGAGCAGCCCGAGCCAGCCCTCGACGACGATGGCCACGGCGAGCCCAGCCAACACCGCCACGAGCCGGATCGCGTCCGGCCGCCGCCGCCTGGTTGAGCTGGGCTGGCTCGCCGAGCTGGCTTGGCCGACTGGGCTGCGTTGGCCTGCCCCGCTGCGTTGGCCTGCCCCGCTGCGTTGGCCTGCCCCGCTGCGTTGGCCTGCCCCGCTGCGTTGGCTCCCCGGTCTGCGTTGACCGGCTGGGTTGGGCCGGCCGGCTGGGCCGCGGGCCGTCATTCTGCCCGCCCCGGTGTCGCGCCCAGCCGTTCCGCCCACAGAAGGCCCACGACCTGAAGTGCGACCGCGACAACCGCGCTAACACCGCCGACAGTGCTGTGCAGGAGCACCGCCATGGGGTCGACGCCGATGCCGTACCCCAACCCGATCCCGCCGATCGGCAGAGCCGCCAGTAGCCAGGCCGTGGCCCGGGCACCGGCCGCCTGGGCGGCCGCCGCGGCCAGACCCCGGTCGGTTGCCCGAGCGTCCGCCTCGATCCGCTCCAGAAGCTCCGCCAGCGGCGCACCGGTCTGGTCGGCCAAGCGCACCGCCGCCGAGGTCAGCTGACGTAGGCGGCTCGCCCCGTCACTCTCGATGGCTGTGACGTCAAGCGCGTGTGAAACGGGCAGGCCGGCCCGTAGGTCCGCCGCGAGGCCGCAGAGCTGGTCCAGCCCATGTCGTCGGCTCCGCTCGGCGCTCCGGTTCACTCGCCAGCGCAGCGCGGCGCGTACGGCCAGCGTGCCGTACCCGGCCATGGCGACCGCGGCCACCGGACCACCGACCACGGCACCCACACCGCCCCCGAGCAGACCGACCACCGGCAGCACGCGCGTCGTCGATCGCGAGATGCGCACCGACGGGTTCGTACCCGGCGTTCTGTCGGTCGGGCCGACGCGCCCGTGGGCACGACAATCAACGATCGCGCACCCGTCGGACGCCACCCCGCCGGACGCCGCCCCATCGGACGCCGCCTTGGCGGACGCGTCGCCCCGACAGCCGGCGTCCAGGTCGCTGTGCCCATCTGCGGTTGCCGGACCGGAGACGTCACTCCGACCAGCCGCGTCCACACCGCTGACACTGATCGTGGTCGTGGCCGCCGATACGCCCGACCGTTGTTCAGCGTCGAGCATGGTGGGAGCCACTTCCGGGCGGGCGGTGCCGGTCGGCCGTCGGGGATCCCGACGGGTCGGCGGGCGCGTAGAGCCCTCTGGACGCGTGAACCCGTCTGCCGCCCCCGGCCACCTCGGGCTGCGGGTGACGTCCCGGTCGGGCCAGCCGAGTGCCGTCCGTCGTCCGTTGGCGCCCGCAGTAGTCGCCGACTCGAACGCGATGCCAACTGGATGTCCCGGGGCAGCGCCGGTGCCATCGACCGGCCCGCCCGGCGTGCGACCTAGTTCCCTGATCCACTGCACCAGGGCGTCATCCGGATCGACGCCGCCGGCCCTCCGTCCCGGTGCCAGCACGCGACGTCGACGGGCCCGAATGCTCCGCATGGGCCACGCCACCAGGACAGCGGCGACCAGCAGCAGCGCCGCCACCAGCATCGTCTCGCCAGTCATGCCGGACCCGCCGATCCGGGCCACGGCTCGCTGAGAATGGGCGGCACCGTCACCCCACGCTCCCGCAGCAGCGCCCCGAGGGCACGGGCGGCGAGGCCGAGCCCACTGCCGCGCACCCAGGCGGGCACGACGGTCACCATCCGTTCGGGCCCCTCGGGCAGCAGCAGGCAGACCGACTCCAGGACGCGACCTCGATCGCCACGTCGTACCTGGAACAGCACCTGCAGCGCGGCGGCCACCTGGGCGTGTAGCGCGGCGCGAGGCAGCCCACCCAACATGCCCAGGGCCTCCAACCGGGCCGGCACGTCCGACGGTGTGTTGGCGTGCAGCGTGCCGGCACCCCCGTCATGGCCGGTGTTGAGCGCGGCCAGCAGATCGACCACCTCACCGCCCCGGCACTCCCCGACGACCAGCCGGTCCGGACGCATCCGCAACGCCTGTCGGACCAGGTCAGCCAGACTGACGACGCCTGTGCCCTCCACATTGGCGGTACGCGCCTGGAGCCCCACCACGTGCGGATGTCCGGGACGCAGTTCGGCGGCGTCCTCCACCAGCACGATCCGTTCGGTGGCCGGCACCATCCCCAGCAACGTGTTGAGCAGGGTCGTCTTGCCTGAACCGGTGCCCCCGGTCACCAGGTACGCCAGACGGGCCGCGACGACTGCGGCGAGCAGTGGTGCCAGCGGTCGCGGCACGGTGCCCTGGCGTACCAACTCGTCGAGGGTGAACGGCCGGTGTCGGAAGGTCCGCAGGGACAGGTAGGGACCTTCGGTCGCCACCGGCGGCAGCACGGCGTGCAGTCGGGTGCCGTCGGGAAGCCGCGCGTCCGCGTATGGCGAGCCGTCGTCGAGCCGCCGCCCCGCGCTGGCGATCAGCCGCTGCGCCAGCCGGCGGACGTCCTCCACCGAGCCCACCGGCACGGCGACCTGGTGCAGCCCCGACCCGCGGTCGACCCAGACCCGGGCGCCGTTGACGAGGACGTCGGTGACCTCCGGGTCGGCGAGCAGCGGCGCCAGCGGCCCGGCGCCGACGAGGTCGTCGCGCACCCGGTCGGCGATCCGCAGCATGGCCGTGTCACCGAGCACCGCGGCGGTGGGCTCGGCCCGTACCGCGGAGACGATCGCCGCGGCGGTGACCGGGGTGGTGGCGGCGGCGATCCGCTGGCGTACTCGGGCGGCGAGCGTGCCGTCCTCCGGCCCGGCGGTCATGCCGCACCCGTGGCCGGCACGCCGGTCAGGTCGGTGACGATCCGTTGGCAAAGCATGGCCAGTGGGCCCTTGCCCCCGGCGGCCGGCGCCTCGCCCCGCTCCAGCCCACGGCAGAGCCCCGGCTCAGGGCGCAGCGTGCCGGCCAGCGGGAGGCCCAGCGCGCGTGCCACCTCGGTCGCCCGCAGCCGCCCCGGGGCGGGACCGCGCACCACGACCGAGAGCGCTGCGCAGTGCGGGGCGGCTGCGGCCACCACCCGTGTGGCCGCCGCGGTGGCGCGCAACTCGGCCGGCACGACGACGAACGCCTGGTCGGCGGCTTGCAGCGCCACCACTGCCGCGTCGTCCAACTGTCGGGGCAGGTCGATCACCACGAAGTCCCGCCCACGCCTGGCCGCGTCGACGGTCGCCGCCATCGCCGTCGCTGGCAACGTCAGCATCTCGCCGCGGTCCCAGGAGAGCACCACGAGGTCACCCCGGCTGGGCAGGGCCTGCACCAGCGCCGGGGCGTCCACCCGCCCGTCGGCGCTGGTGAGCGACGGCCAGCGCAGGCCCTCCAGCTGCTCCCAGCCCAGCACGAGGTCGAGACCACCACCGAGCGGGTCGGCGTCGACCAGGAGGGTGCGCAGCCGGGCCCGGGCGGCGGTCACCGCAAGACCACCGGCGAGCACACTCGCGCCCGCGCCGCCCCGCCCACCAAGGACCGCGACGACGCGGGCGCCGACGCCGGCCGGACGGTCCGGGTCATGCTCGGCGAACCGATCCACCAACCACGGCTCCGCGGCCGGCAGCGTGGCGACGTGCTCGGCCCCGATCAGCTCGGCGATCTGCCAGCCCGGGTCGAGCTGACCGGCCCGGCCGAGCAGCACCAGCCGGGGCCGCTGCGGCAACCGGGCGCGCAGACACGCCTGCGCCTGATCGGCGCCGAGCAGCACCAGGGGCGCGGGAAGCCAACGGGTACGGGCAGCCGCTGGGTCGCGGGCAAGCTCCACCTCGGTCCCGCCAACGGCGGCGAGCCGAAGCACATCATCGAGCAGTTCGTCGTCGCCGGTGACGACCAGCGGGAGCCGGCGGATCGGCGGAACCGTGGTACGGGGTGGCATCGCGGCCTCCAGCGGTCGGGCTCTGGTATGCCGCCGACAGTGCTCGGAATCCGCCCCACGGGCCGCCCAGATGTCGTCGCCTGTGGACAACCTGGTGGCCTGTGGAAAATCCCCGCCGAGACAGTTGATCTGCTACGGGCACGGGCACATCAGCAGCTAGCGCCGCTGAGCCAAAAACAGCGGGGCCGCTCCCGAAAGGAGCGGCCCCGCGAGTCGGTGGTCAGCCGGGCTGATTTGTCCAAGCGGCATCGAGGATCACCTTGTACGAGCTGATCCGCACTGGCGACAGCGTCAACAGCTCATCGGCGAGCAATTCGCCCGTCTTCGGATCGAAGATCAGAAGACATTGCTGGTCGTGTTCGCGGTCGTCGAAGGTGACGGCGACTCCTTTGCGGCCGGCACGGTCCGTGACCTGCCCCCGCCAGCGGAAGCCGGGCACGTCGGCGAGAACCCGCAGGACCGCCGCTCGGGTCGCACGCGGCACGACGTACTGCGCGTAGAGCGTGCCGACCCACTTGCTCGCCGCCCCCGCGCCGTACTCGACCTTCAGCCGCTCCCGGAGCTCCGACGGGTCGGCCGACAGCGGCCTGACATCCTCGGGCGACAGCGGCCTGACGCTCGGTGCGGGGGTGCCGGTGGCTGCTGGCCGCGCAGCGCTCTCGCGCTGCCAGTAGTCCCGGGACTCCTGGTCCGGGTACTGCGGCTCCAGTTGGATCCTGATCTGGTTACCGGTCCCGTCGAGGGCCTGCCAGATCTTCGTCTCGCTGGCATAGGCCACGTGGTGGCGACCGTCGGCAGACGTCATCACCGGACTGCCCCACACCTTGGTGTGGTGATACATGTAGCGCCCGCTCTGGTGGTCGTACCCCGCGTCTTTGATCTTGTCGGCCAGCATGCGTAGCTGCGGACCGGCGGCCGGCGGATCCGCGTCGAACTGGTACGCGACCGGCACGAGCACCAACCCCGCTGCCGCCGGCGGCCCGACCGGCGTGTCCGGTGCGTCCTCGCCGAACGGCTGGAGCACCGCCACGGCACCGACCGCGACCGCCAGCGTCCCGGCCGTCAGGACCAGCCGGCGGGTCGGGCGTACGTGACGATGCTCGGCGACCGTTTCGGTAGCGCTGGCGCGTTCGATCAGCTCGCGCGCCGAGACCAGCGGCGGCCCGACAGCGGCGTTCCGGGCCGGGTCGGCCGGGCCCAGAAGAGTACGGGTGCGCTCTGCTCCGAACATCACAGATCCTCTCGAATGGTCACCAACACCGGGCTACGCCGGGTCTGCGCGGGCCGGCCCGACATTGCTTCGGCAAGACGACGGCGGGCGCGGTGCAGGCGCACCGCGGCGGTCGCCCCGGTGCAACCGAGAACCTTGGCCGCCTCGGACACCGTCAGCTCCTCCCAGCCGATCAGCCGGAGGATTTCCTGGTCGAGATCGTTGAGGGTGGCCAGAGCGGCCCGGACGTCGGCGACCCCGACTGTCGTGTCGGCGCCCGACGATCCGGCCAGCCGCTCGAGGTCGACATCGGTGATGGAGAGGAGGTCCGGTGTGCTGCGTCGAGACCGCCACTGGTTCGCCAGCAGGCGCCGGGCCACCCCGTACAGCCAGGGCAGGCTGCGGTCCGGCACCTCGACGCGGCGACGCCAGGCGACGACGAAGACCTCCTGGGCAAGTTCCGCCGATGCATCCCGGTCAGCGAGCCGGCGCAGGCCGTACCGGACCATGTGCTCGTACTCGGCGGCGTAGAGCCTGGTGAACCAGCCCTCGTCCCGCTTCTTCGGTGGACCCACCCGAACCCCCATTGCCTCGGCGACTCTCACAGTGGCTTGTGTCGCTGAGGGCCCCGGGATTACCGCACGGCCGAGGGCGGGTGCCGCCGATCGGGAAAACGAGCGATGCGTTCAGTCGTCGATCGCCTGGTAGACGGTGGTCCAGAAGTCGTGCCACATCGGCAGCCGCTGGTCACCTGCGTGCGCCCGCTGCATGAACACGATCGTCGTCAGGTCCTCGGCGGGGTCGTTGTACCAGGCGGTGCCGTAGAAACCGGGCCATCCGTAACTGCCGACCGAGGGCCCGAGGTGCGTACGCCGGGTCCGGACCGACATTCCGAAACCCCAGCCGATGGCGTCGAAGTAGCCCGGCCAGAACCCGGAGGTTGCCTTCTGCGTGGGGGTCAGGCTCGATGTGCACCTCGCCGTGCCGGGCGAGGACGACCACCATGCCCGGGACGAAGCCGGACTCGACGTGGTGCTCGAGCAACCCTTGCAGCCGAGCCAGCCGCTTCGGCGAGAAACCACCAGCAGCCACGTGTTTCCTCCCCGGCTCGTCCCGTTTGGCAAATTACACGCGACGTGGCGATCGCACGGTCCGTGCGAAGAGGTGGGGAGGAGCAGTACCGCTCAGCACAGGTGCTTCCTGCGATGGAGCGTTTCCAGGGGGAAAGGGACGACCCCCATCGGGGGGAAAGTGACCTGACGTAGCAGCGAGTGTGATCAAGTGCCGTACCGCGTGGTCAGACGTACCGGTAGTGCTGTCGAGCATGATCGGGAATCGCCACGCGGTACGGCGTCCGCTGACGATCCGCTGACTTTGGAATGGCGCGCTGCGGGCGCCCGAGGACGGCCGGAGGCCGCCCGCAGGGCAGTCCGCGAGCGAGCATCAGCCCGACCTCTGCCTTGCAAAGATCATGCGGCATGTCGGCGGGCGTCGACTGCTGCTGCTGACCTGCTCGGCCTGTCGGCTACCGCCGCTTCTCGCTCCCTTCGGTGGGCCGGCTTGGCTGTACGGATGGCTGTACAGCCGTCGTCTCTCATACTCGACCGGTGACTGCTGCGGATCTTCCAGCCCGGTTCAGGCCCGTCATCGAGCAGGTGGTCGAACGGATTGCCGCCGGCGATTTCGCCGGCCTAGCGCGGGACTACTCGCGGTCGGGCCAAGACCTGGGCCTGTGGGCCCGCGAGCACCCCGCGACGTTCATCCCAATGCCGCCTGAGGCGTGGCACCACGTCGACGCCTACTTCCTTGCTGACCACGGCGTTTGGAAGGTCGATGTCGACCTGTGGTCTCAGGAGGAAGGGCGGAGCGACATGACCTTGCAGGTGAAGGTCTGGGAAGAGGCCGACGCGATCAAGCTGGCCATTGATGACCTGCACACTCTCTAGTAACGGCCACCCTCACCGCACCGCCAGTTAGGAAGGACGAAGATCATGGCCGACAAGGACCTGGTGGGCCAGATCAATGCGCGAAGTGCTTGACCGTTCGTGCCCCCTGGTGACCGGCGGGGGTGCCGGCTACTGGCACGTTGATGGCACGGCGCATCGGATGAATCCCGCCTTCCGGTACGGTGACGCTTCACGGATCGCGCCCTTACCGTCGTAGGCCTCGCCGTTCAGGGGGTAACGCGCATGCGAAGGACTAGCCGCATGGTGTGGTGGCCGCTCAGCATCTGCCTGATGGTGACGCCGGCTGCCTGTACGTCCTCAAAAGGGTCCAGCCAGGGTGAGGCCCGATCACCGGCACCAACTGCATCTCTGAGGGCTGACCCCAGCGCGTCCCCGTCAACCGACGGGAGCGCTAGGCAGGAGTCATGCACTGTATCGGGCTTTCCGCTACAGGAACCGCCGACAGATTATCGGCTCGTGGGAGAGGACGTCGCGGTACCTGACCGGACGGTGCTTCAAGCAGAGGAATCGGGGGAAGCGGATCCGGCAGCCCGGCTGTTCGCCAAATGGGGGTTGGTCGTACGCGGCGGCGCAGTAGTTGATCTTCGGGTGGCACATGGCTGGGAGGACAGGGCACGTCTCGGATGGGGCTCTTCAGTGGTGCCAGCCGTGAGCGCCCATGTGCGTGCCTGCACACCTGTCGATGACCAACCTCAGTGGCTGGCCTTTGTCGGCGGCACGTGGGTTGCGCGGGCAACCTGCCTACCGCTGACAATTTGGTCGCGGGGGCAGACGGCACAAGTGCAGCTGGGTATCGGTGTCCCATGCGACGGGACTGACACGCCGAGTTCCTAGTACTCCAACTGTGGACTATCGGGGAAAGTACTGATGGCCGCCCCTAATCGCACGTAAATCGCACGGCGGGCCTCAGAGCCATCTCCGCCGTGAGCCCCACGCACCGTGGAGTGGGCCAGGCCTGCTCGGCTCTGCCTGGGCTCCGGCGACCCCTGAAACAACACTAACAAAGAGGTTGTGGCGACGCTGCTGACGTGAATGGAAAGAATTAATCCGGCGATCCAAGATTAGCTGCGCTCTATTATACGTGCCCTCACGTACACTTATAGAGGCGATTGGGATCATGGAAATCGACGGAGAAAACGCCGGGAGGATGAACTTGATCGGCTTAATCCGCTCTAACGAATCGATGAAATTCTCGACGGTAACCTTTATGTCGTGCCGGTTGGTGCCGACATCTACGCGAATGGCACTGGCGTCCACCTCGATGCTGACACGCTCATGCTCGTTCGGCGTTACGAGCATGACGATGAGGCCCGCCATGTCTTCCCGTCCGACGAGGTCATCAGAGGTGTCGCAGCTAGACAGCCTGCCATCCTTGTGAGTTGCCACTAGACGCGTATCGCCGTTAATGGCGAGATCCGAAAGCGCTTGGTCTACGTCGTCCCAATATAATCGGATATTAGTTAGACGCTTACTCCACCCTATCGGCACATATGGCTTCAGCGGCATTTTGGGCGACCCTTTTTATCGCCGTGCTAACGGCAATGGTCGATCGCCGCTAGCGTATCAATTCGAGAGCGCTTCTCTCCATCCCGTCTGCCGTCGGCCCGCCCTCCTGGTGGGCGGGCCGCCTCCCGACCCACCGCGTCAAGCGAACCTTGAGGCACGGTCGGGCGCTAGCCGGGTCCGCCGGCCCCTTGGGCATCCCGCTTCCGCGCCAACGGCCGGGCGTGTTGGGTGGCCGGAGTCGGAGCGCCAGCGGAGCGACGGACGCGCGTCCAAGCGGCGGCGCGTGCGGCCCGTTCAGGGCCAACTTGGCCGTATCTAACTACGGTTAGATTTCGCTGCCGTGTTCGGCATACGTGGACACGCCGTTACTGCGCGCTGCAATAGCAGTTCGGATCCTACGGACGAGCCGGGGCGGGCCGTGCTGTTCCAAGGACCCTGCACTCACGTAACGCCACTCGGTAAGTTCACCGTCTGCGAAGCGAATGTCGCGTTCCTGCTCTGCGCCGAGCGATCCGCCGTCGAAGATGAAGAGGAGCTTGTCGCCTTCGTGCTCGGCGGGTGCCCAGTCCACGACCAGCATCGGCCCGACTGCCGGAGTGAGGCCCAGTTCCTCTTGGATTTCGCGTATGCAGGCTGCTCGGGGTGACTCGCCGGGTTCGACGTAGCCCCCGGGGATGTCCCAGTGGTTCTTGTAGCTGGGACGCACGAGGAGCACGCGGCCCTGGTCGTCGAAGAAGAGGGCGCCTGCGGCGACGCGCGGGGTTGCCATGGGTGGCATCTCGTTGGCCGTCACCAGGGCAGCCTAGATGGGGGCTGAGATCAGTCGAGCACCTTGAGCCGCCGGGCCAGCCCGACCAGTTCGGCCGAGGGCTTGCCGCGCTGTCGGCGTACCCAGGTCAGGGCGAGTTGTCGGCTGAGGAAGTGGTGGCGGACCTGTTCGGGTGCCATCTGTTCGGCGTCGAGCAGAGCGGCTTGGGCGTCGTCGAGCCGGTTCCACGAGCTGTAGGCGCGGGCGACTTCGAGGGCGTGCCGCACTCGGCGCTCCATCGGCAACCCTGCGGTGTTGACGCGCGGGCCGAGGTCGATGGCGACTTGCAGGTCGCCCAGCTCGGCGGCGGTGGCGACGCGGTGGATGGCGACGTTGGTCGGGCCGAACGCGGTCCAGAGGTGGTTGGCGTCGGCTCCGAGCTGGCGAGCGGCTTGATCGGCGGTGGCGAGGAAGGCGCGGGCGGTGACGGCGTCGTTGGAGCGGGCGGCGGCCATGGAGCCGGACAGAAACAGGGTTCCGTAGACGGACAGTAGTGCGGGCGTGGCGCGGCTCAGGTGCGGCTCAAGGTAGCCGGCGGCGTCTTCAATGAGGCGTACGGCTTCTGTGTAGCGGCCGGTGGCGTGTAGAGCGTGGCCCACCGAGCGGAAGAGGGAGCCGGTGATGAGTGGGTCGCCGGTGGGACGGACGGCGGTCAAGCCGCGGTCGGCGGCGATCCAGGCGAGGTCGCTCTCACCGAGCTTGGTGAGCTGTGTGGCGGCGAGTTGGTACGCCAAGCCGAGAAGGCGACGGGCCTGATCCTGGTCGTCGCCGTCGTGGTGGTCGGCGGCGGCCTGAGCGCGGTGCAGCAGGTCGGGCAGGCGGCCGGTGACGTACGCGAATCGAGAGTCTTGGTAGGCGTCCCAGAGAGCCCCCACCTCCTTCCTGAGTACGGCGACACTCGATGGCTCGGTTTCCGTGCCGCCGCTGAACGAGCCGAGGGCGCGGTAGTTCATCAGGGCAGCGCGCAGGGCGGGGACGGTCGTGGTGCCGCTGTCGCCGGTCCAGTCGAGCATCGAGGGTTCGCCGAGCAGGTCGCCGAGGGAGACGTCCAGGACTTCGGCGAGGGACTTGATGACGGAGAGCCGGTCCAGCTCGATCCGGTTGTTCTCGATCTTGCCCAACCAGTCGGCGGTGCGGCCGATGAGTCCGGCGAGGACTTCCTGGGACAGGCCGCGTCGGCAGCGGTACCAGGCGACGCGTTCGCCGATGGTCAGGTTGTTGGTTCTTCCGCGCACCGGTTCACCGTCTCCCCTGGGTCGTCTGCGGCCCCGGAAGGATTTTCCGGGTAGCTGGGCGGTATGTGCCACAACCTGTCTGCATGACGGGGCTGAAAGCATCGACCAACTGCCAACCCTGCTCGGGCGCGGGCTGGAAACACGGCGCCAACGACGAGGAGACGCGGTGTTTGACGTTCGGGTACGACTCGGCGCGGTGCTGGACATTGACGCGGTCGATCGCCTTCTGCCATCCGACGGGCCGGTGCGGTTGTGGGTGACCGGGGTACGGCTGGTGGCCAATCGCCCGCCGCGCGATGAGTGGATCTGGGTCGAGGGCATCAGGCTCTCTCCGTCGGGCCGTCGTGGCCCTCAAGCGCAGATCCTGGTACGCGCGAGCAAGCTTCCACCGGAGAGCCCAGTCCATGGAGCGTCCCCGCCAGCGTGACTTTCCGCCCGTCGCCTCAACCGGCCGACCCGGGAGGCACATCCTCAGCTGGCCGGAAGCGCTCCCGGAAAAGGGACGACCCCCGTCGGGGGGAGACGGGGGTCGTCGGAGGTTCGGCTCCGGGGGGGTCGAGCCGAACCACTCAGCGGTCACGGGGGGTGCAACCGCTGAGGGTCTGCCTGTTTCGAGGATGTGAAAGCTCGTCGTACGGACAAGTCTGCCTGAGCGGGCCCGTCACGTCGAGTGGTGCTGCCTCCACTCACTGCGAAAATCTCCTCGCAGAGTGTGAGCGTGATCACGCGGAGCGGAGAGCCCGCAGGTCTGAGGGGTGGCATGACCCCGGGCACCCGCCGACGATAGACCATCCGGCTAGACTTTCGCGCCGTGGGCCGAAGTGCCGCTTTCTTCGATCTGGACAAGACCGTCATCGCCAAGTCGAGCGCCCTGGCGTTCGGTCGTCCGTTCTACCGGGATGGGCTGATCACCCGGCGTGACGTGGTCAAGTCGGCGTACGCGCAGCTGATGTTCCGGCTGGGCGGCACCGACGAGCAGACCATGGCCCGAACACGGGACTACCTGGCTGCGCTCTGCAAGGGCTGGCAGGTGGAGCAGGTCCGCCAGATCGTCGCGGAGACGCTGCACGAGCTGATCAACCCCTATGTGTACGCCGAAGCCGCCGCCCTGATCGTGGAGCACCAGGCGGCTGGGCGGGACGTGGTGTTGGTGTCGGCGTCCGGCGAGGAGATGGTCCGGCCGATCGGCGAGTTGCTCGGGGTGACCGACGTGATCGCCACTCGGATGACGGTGAAAGACGGCCGGTACAGCGGCGAGGTCGAGTTCTACGCGGCAGGCCCGAGCAAGGTCGATGCGGTCAGCGAGTTGGCCGCCGCCCGGGACTACGACCTGGCTGATTCGTACGCCTACTCCGACTCGTACAGCGATCGCCCGCTCTTGGAGTGCGTCGGTCATCCGAGTGTGGTCAACCCGGACCGGCAGCTACGCAAGCTGGCCTCGGAGAACGCGTGGCCGGTGCTGGAGTTCCGGCACCCGATTCCGCTGGGCCGGCGGCTGCGGGAACGTCCTGCGGTCCCGGTGGCCGCGGCGGCCCTGGGGGTCGGGGTGGGCGTGGCCATCGGCATCGCCTGGTACGGCAGGCACCGTCGTACCCGGGCCGCCACCACCGCCTGACTCCACCCGCCCAACCCACTTCCAGGTCGATCATGGGCTTGTGGTGGGCGTCTTCGACCGATTGGCAGCTTTTGCGGGGCACCACGACTCCATGATCGATGCCGCGAGGACGGGCCGGTCCGGGGCGGCGGGGAACGATCGCCCCTCAGGCGGCGGCGAGGATCTCGTCTCCGATGGCGGTGAGCTGGTCGGTGCCGACCTCGACGGCGGCCATGTAGTGGCGTAGCCAGGAGCGCAGCCCGTCCGGGGTGCCGGTGGCGAAGGCGCCGGCCGCGCCGACGTACTCGGGTTCCCGCTCGTGGTGCCCCACGTCGACGGGGAGCAGGCCACGCGGGTCGAGGCCACTGGCGAGCAGCACCAGCCGGGCGGCCCCGCGGGCCACCACGCCGGACGGCCCGGCGAACGGGCGCAGGTTCAGCAACTCCCCGTGTACGACAGCGGCGAGCACCAGCGGGGAGACCTTCGTGCCGCCGGCGACGAGGCCGGCCAGCCCGTCCAGCCGGGTGGCGACCACCGGGTCGGCGATCGGGCGGCCCAGCTCGGCTTCCGACACCAGGTCCCGGGCGGCGAGCACGTGCAGCTTCGCGAGGGCCTGCCGGGGCGCCTTCGGCCACAGCTCGCTCAGGCCCGGCAGCGCTCCGGCGACCCGCAGCGAGCCCTGGAGCACCGGGTCGGTGACGGTGCCAGCCCGGACCGCCTCACGCTCGTGCCCGGCCCCTTCCAGGGCCGCGCTGGCCACCGCGGAGCGGAGGCTGACCTCGGCGGCGACCTGTCCACCGTGCCGGCGCAGCGCCCGGTGCCCGAGCGCCTGGTCGAACCGCGCGCGGGCCTGGTCGACGGCGGCGGTGATGTCGGCGAGCGCGAGCAGCGGGGCGAGCGGGTCGGTGGTCACCCCGCCACGCTAACGACCCGGCCCGGCGCGGCGGGCCGCACCCGCCCGCAACGCGACCGGGACCACCCGCCCCGGGGGCGTACCGACGGGGACGGGCCGCCGGGCGCGCGGCGGGGGCCGCTCGGCGCGACGCGGTGGGCAGCCGTGGCCGCTCGCGGGCCCCGCGACTACCCTCGTGCCATCGAGACCCAGGTCACCCCGAGGATGAGGAGTCACGGCATGAGCGAGGCATTGGCCAATCTGCTGAACGAGACGCGCCAGTTCCCCCCGCCGGCCGAACTCGCCGCGCACGCCAACGTCACCATCGACGCGTACGCCGAGGCGGAGGCCGACCGGCTGGCCTTCTGGGCGAAGCAGGCCGATCGGCTGGCCTGGTCGAAGAAGTGGGATGAGGTGCTCGACTGGTCGAACCCGCCGTTCGCGAAGTGGTTCGTGGGTGGGCAGCTCAACGTCGCGTACAACTGCCTGGACCGGCACGTCGAGGCGGGCCGGGGCGACAAGGTGGCGATCCACTGGGAGGGCGAGCCGGGCGACACCCGCACCATCACGTACGCGGACCTGCACGAGCTGACCTGCCGGGCGGCGAACGCGCTCACCGACCTGGGGGTGACCGCCGGCGACCGGGTGGCGATCTACCTGCCGATGATCCCGGAGGCGGCGGTGGCCATGTTGGCGTGCGCCCGGATCGGCGCCGCGCACAGTGTGGTCTTCGGTGGCTTCTCCGCCGACTCGTTGAGCAACCGGATCCAGGACGCCAGCGCCAAGGTGGTGATCACCGCGGATGGTGGTTACCGGCGGGGCAAGCCGTCGGCGTTGAAGCCCACAGTGGACGAGGCGGTGGCGAACTCCCCGTCGGTGGAGCACGTGCTCGTGGTTCGCCGCACCGGCGAGGACGTGGCGTGGTCGGAGAAGGACCACTGGTGGCACGAGACGGTGGAGACCGCCTCGGCCGAGCACACCGCGCAGCCGTTCGACGCCGAGCACCCGCTGTTCATCCTCTACACCAGCGGCACCACGGCCCGCCCGAAGGGCATCCTGCACACCACCGGCGGATACCTCACCCAGGCGTCGTACACGACGCACGCGGTGTTCGACCTGAAGCCGGAGACGGACGTCTACTGGTGCACCGCCGACATCGGCTGGGTCACCGGGCACTCCTACATCGTGTACGGGCCGCTCTCCAACGGCGCCACCCAGGTCATGTACGAGGGCACCCCGGACACGCCGAACAAGGGCCGGTTCTGGGAGATCATCGACAAGTACGGGGTGAGCATCCTGTACACCGCTCCCACCCTGATCCGGACGATGATGAAGTGGGGCGACGACATCCCGGCGGGCTTCGACCTGTCGTCGCTGCGCCTGTTGGGCAGCGTCGGCGAGCCGATCAACCCGGAGGCCTGGATGTGGTACCGGGAGCACATCGGCCGGGGCGAGCTGCCGGTGGTGGACACCTGGTGGCAGACCGAGACGGGCGCGATCATGATCTCGCCGTTGCCGGGGGTGACAGCGGCCAAGCCGGGTTCGGCGATGACGCCGCTGCCGGGCATCGTGGCCGACGTGGTGGACGACCAGGGCCAGTCGGTGCCGAACGGTGGTGGCGGCTACCTGGTGCTGCGCGAGCCGTGGCCGTCGATGCTGCGCACCATCTGGGGTGACGACGACAGGTTCATCGACACGTACTGGTCGCGTTTCCAGGGCATGTACTTCGCCGGCGACGGTGCGAAGAAGGACGACGACGGGCACATCTGGCTGCTCGGCCGGGTGGACGACGTGATGCTGGTGTCCGGGCACAACATCTCGACGACCGAGGTGGAGTCGGCGCTGGTGTCGCACCCGTCGGTGGCCGAGGCGGCTGTCGTCGGCGCGACCGACCCGACCACCGGTCAGGCGATCGTCGCGTTCGCCATTCCGCGCGGCACCACGGACATCGTCGGCGAGGCGGGCGAGCAGCTCATCGCCGACCTGCGCAACCACGTGTCGAAGACGCTCGGCCCGATCGCCAAGCCGCGGCAGATCATGCTGGTGGCGGAGCTGCCGAAGACCCGCTCCGGCAAGATCATGCGCCGGCTGCTGCGGGACGTGGCGGAGAACCGGTCGCTGGGCGACGTGACCACGTTGCAGGACTCCTCGGTGATGGACCTGATCTCCTCGGGGATGAGCGGCACGAAGTCCGACGAGGACTGACGGTAGGCGTACCCATTGGAGGGTGGTGGTCCGTGCGGACCGCCACCCTCCGTCATGTCTTACGGGTACGGTTCGTGCCGCCTCGCCGCTGTCACATCGGTCGGTCGGGGGAGTCGGGAGAAGCTGAACGGGCACAGGCGTCGGCCACCGCTGTCCTTTCGGCCGGTTGTGCTTTAGGTTCACGCAGGTTGGAAGAGTTCGACACACATCACATCGATTGTCGGCCACGCCAACGTCCTCCTCCCCATGCCCGAGAAACGGAGCGGCATGAACCACAAACCGCAGTCCAGGGCGCGGCGACGTCTACTCGTCGCACTGCCCGCCATCGCCCTCGCGGCCACATCACTGACAGTGAGTGGCAGCGCGGCGGCCCAGTCGCCGTCCGGCACCCCCCAGGCGGTGATCGGCGCCGACGAGCACTACATCAACTACGCCGAGCCCGAGGTGCAGCCGGACACCACCGGCCGTGAGGTGAAGGGCAAGGGTGGCATCTACACCCCTGCCGCGGAGTCCGCGCGCGCGTTCGACCAGAAGCACGCCCGGGGCAACCCGGTGACCGCACGGCAACTGGCCAAGGACGAGGCCAAGTCGCTGAAGACGGGCCAGAACCCCCGCAAGTTCAAGAAGGCCCCGACCACCCAGACGGCGAAGCTGCTGACGCTGCTGGTGGAGTTCAACGACAAGGCCAACGACGACTTCACCGGCGTGATGGTCCCCAAGACGGTGTTCGAGGACCGCACCTGCGTCCCCGGCACGGTCCAGAACGGCCCGAAGCACAACAAGATCCCAGACCCGGCGCGCCTGCCCCACGAGGACAACAACTCGATGTGGGTGCCGAACTTCTCGCCGCAGCACTACAACAAGATGCTCTACAGCAAGAAGGGCATCACCGAGCGGGTCCGCACGGACCTGAAGGGCCCGGACGGCAAGAAGGGCATCGACCTGTCCGGTCGCACCATGCACAACATGTACCTGGAGATGTCCAAGAACGCGTACACGGTGGACGGGCAGGCCAGCCCGTGGATCACGGTGCCGCACTCGGAGGGCTGGTACGCGGCCAACCGCTGCTTCCAGGACGAGACCGGCGCGTGGGTTCCCGGCCGTGAGCAGTCGATGAACGGCCACCCGGACAACCCGGCGGGCGCCGGCCGCCTGGCTACCGACGCGATCGACGCGCTCGTCGCGAAGGACCCGAACTTCCCGTGGGCCGACTACGACATCGAGGACCAGGCCGACCGCGACGGTGACGGCAACGTCTTCGAGCCGGACGGCGTGATCGACCACCTCGTGTTGGTGCACGCCGGTCAGGGCAAGTCCCGCGGCGGCGGCGCCGAGGGCGTGTACGCAGTGTGGGCGCACTCCTCCACGGTTGCCGGTGGCTACACCATCCCGGGCACCAACCTGAAGGCGTCGAACTACATCGTGCAGCCGGAGGACGCCGGCGTCGGCGTCTTCGCCCACGAGTTCGGCCACGACCTGGGTCTGCCGGATCTCTACGACACGTCCGGCAACGCCGACTCCGACGTGGACTTCTGGGACCTGATGGCCTCGGGCTCGCACTCGGGTGAGATCTTCCAGGCGCTGCCGACGCACATGGGCATCTGGGACAAGTGGGTGCTCGGTTGGGCCGACCCGCTGACCATCCGTCCCGGGTCGAACCCGCGTGAGGTGAAGCTCGGCCAGACGTCGCGCACCCCGATCGACTCCGAGGACGGCATCAAGGTCGACCTGCCGGACAAGGTGACGACGCTGGCGACCCCGCACAGCGGCACCAAGATGTGGCACAGCAACAACGACCAGGAGTGGGCCGACGTCAAGCTGAGCCGCTCTGTCGACGTGCCGGCGGCTGCCGACTCGAAGTTCTGGATGTGGAACAACTACATCATCGAGGAGGACTGGGACTACGGCTTCGTGGAGCTCTCCACCGACGGCGGTACGACCTGGACCGAGCAGAAGGTGTACGACGAGGGCGGCACGGTGGTCACCACGCCGGACGGCTACCCGGACCCGAACGGCCGCATGAACGACTTCGGCGGCAAGAAGTACGGCCTGACCGGCAGCACCGACGGCTGGCGGCACGACTACGTCGACCTGTCGGCGTACGCCGGCACGACAGTGCAGCTGCGGCTGCGCCAGGCCACCGACGAGGCGTTCGAGGAGCGCAACTGGTTCGTCGACGACTTCTCGGTCACCGGCGGCGGCGCCACCACCTGGAGTGACGACGTCGAGGGCGGCGCCAACGGCTGGACGGCCACGGTCGGCACCTTCGTCGACACCACCGGTGGGGGCTGGAAGGTCTCCAGCGGCACCGAGGTGCACGCCCAGTTCTACCTCGCGGAGTGGCGCAACTTCGACGGCTTCGACAAGGGCCTGAAGTACGCCTACGACACGATCTACTCGCACGAGGCGTGGAAGGTCGACCGGATCTCCTACAACGCCCCGGGCATGCTGGTCTGGTACCGGGACACCGCGCTCGGCGACGTCAACCACGTCACCGGGCAGATGACCGCGCTGCCCAGCTACGGTGCGAAGGGCGGGCTGCTCATCGTCGACTCGCACTTCGACCCGTTGCGGCGCACCGGTGAGGCGGCAGTGAAGGACCCGTCGGTCACGGACAACCTGCCGAGCCGTCCGCAGTCCTCGAACGCGGCCTTCACGCTGAACCGGACGTACCCGTTCACCGAGTGCCTGGAGGCGGCGGACGAGCCGTACAGCGCGTACTGCACGAAGTTCAAGGGACTGCCGCCGGTGAAGTCGTTCACCGACGCCAAGGGCTGGTACCCGGGCATCGAGATGCGCGATGGCGCGGCCTACGCCCGGGACAACGACGCGTCGGTGGTCCTGCCGTCGCGTAACAACGCGCCGTACACCACCCGGGTCACCAACCCGGACGGTAGCCCGGCGCCGGAGTTCTACGGCGTGACCCTGGGCGGTGGCGCGATCGTGCTGGGCACCGGAAACCCGGGCGACCAGGGCGTGAACTACGGCGTCTCGCTGACGATCAAGAAGGCTGCCGGGGACAACTCGTCGGCCATGATCTACGTGACCCCGGCGAAGAAGTAACGGTTTCACGGATCGACAACTGACTGTGGGGCCGGTGGCGGAGACGCTGCCGGCCCCACTGTCGCATGTGCGCTCAGGTTGATCGAATAATGTCGTTGTATACGTTCGTGACCGAGCCCGCGCTGGTCAACGGGGCTGATGAACCGGCGGGGTGTGACGGTGAAAAGCATTCCCAACAAAATCTTGCAACAAATCGACGCGTTCGTCTTCCCACCCGTCCCGCCAGTAACTATGTTCACCAATGGTCCCACTAGTGGGATCGATCTCCCACCGGCCCGTACCCCCGTTGGGCCGGTTCCCTCAAACCGGAGGTACCACGTGCGCAAAGTCGCAGTGGGTCTGCTCGGGCTCTCACTGACGGCGACAGGCCTGGCTTTCGGCCCGTCCGCCTCGGCGGCGCCTCAGCCCAAACTGCCGGCCGCAGCACCGGCCGCTGCCGAACCACAGGCGCTCAAGGATGAACTCCCCGACAAGCTCGAGGAGAAGCGCCGCGCACTGCGTGAGCAGGGGCTCAGCGACGTACTGAGCGGTCGGAGCAAGCCGATCGAGCGCAACGGAAGCACTGTCGTCAAGGTCGGCGAGGTCGCCAAGGCGGCCGGACTGGGCGCC
>NZ_JBEZGJ010000117.1:0-23738 GCF_040649965.1 Micromonospora sp. NPDC048843 | reverse complement strand
ATCGAGGACGTGCAGCAGGTGTCCGCGCTGTTGACGATGGTGGCGGTGGAGTGGGAGTTCCTGGACAGTCGGGGGCAGGCGGTGCCGGGGGAGCGCGCGCGACCGCCGACGGACCTCATTGGCAGACGGAGCCTACGGTTTGCGGGCGAGGAGCCCGACGAAGGTGTGGTAGGTGTCGGTCTGCACCGTTGCCGGTGCATCTGGCTCTGGGCGCCACTCGGCCAGCGGCACCAGCCCCGGCTCCAGCACCGTCAGCCCGTCGGCGAACGAGAGGATCTCCTCGTCGGTACGCCAGCGGCCGGTGCCCAGCGACTCGTTGAAGACCCGCTCGACCTCGCGGGCCTTGCGGGAGCCTTCCGGGTCTCGCTCGCCCGGGTCGCGGAAGTGCGAGATGGCCACGTAGCTGCCGGAGGGCAGCGCGTCGATCAACGCGGCCGCCACCGCCTTCGGGTCCTCGTCGTCGCCGAGGTGGTGCAGGATCGCGAAGAGCAGCAGCCCGATCGGCCTGTCGAAGTCGAGGAACCGGCGTACGTCCGGGTGGTTGAGGATCGCCTCCGGCTCACGGATGTCCGCCTGGATCACCGTCGCGGTGCCCTCCGCTGCGAGCAGGGCCCGTCCGTGCGACAGAACTATCGGGTCGTTGTCCACATAGACCACCTGAGCCTTCGGGTTCTGCTCGGTGGCGACCTCGTGCACGTTGCCCTGGGTGGGCAGCCCCGAACCGATGTCGAGGAACTGGTCGATGCCGGCCTCGCTGACGAGGAAGCGAATCACTCGACGCAGAAAGGCCCGGTTGGCCTGGCCGGCTGCCGGCCCGTCCGGTGTGATCCGCAGAGCGTGCTCGGCGACCTTCCGGTCGGCCTCGAAGTTGTCCTTGCCGCCTAGGAAGAAGTCATAGACCCGGGCCACGCTGGGGATGTTGGGGTCGATACCGGGGGGTGCCGCCTTGTCGCGGGTCACAGGCGTCTCCGTTCGATGGGGATTGGCGCAGGTCGAGGTCTGCGGCGGTGCCGGCGTTCCGGCGAGTGTAACGATCGCGAGGATCGAATTTTGCCCCACTGGTATCGCTCCCAGTGAATCGTCCCCTCGGTATTGGCGACACACCGGGTCGCGGCCGGCAGCCGACCGCGACCCGCCCCGCCCGAGCGACGCGGCCCCGGTCTCAGGAGCAGTTCTTGCCCTTGTTGATGCAGGTGGCGATGCGCTGCATCGTCTGGGCGGAGTTGACGTTGACGAAGTCGTTGTGGTCGGAGAAGGGGTTGTGGTTCTCCTCGGGGAAGGAGTCGAGGGCGTACTGGCCCTTGACCTGCACGTCGCGGGCGATGTCGTAGGCCACGGTGATCCGCAGTTGCGGGATCGCCCGGAAGCCCTGCGGGCAGGCGCCGGTGGCCTTGTCGGCGAACGCGACGTGGTTGCGGTGGTTGTCGCTGTCGACGTTCCGGCCGTCCCAGCAGCCGGGGAAGTCGTGGACGCGCTGCACCTGACTGCCGGCGGGGCAGATCGGGTACTTGTCGGAGAGCCGGTCGGTGAAGCCCGAGCAGGTCCAGGTGGCACGGGCGTTGGCCGGGCCCCGGCTGGTGGGCTTGGCGTCGCCGGTGAGGGCCCGGAGGAACTTCGGCATCGGCACCACAGCGCTGACGGGGTTGCCGCGGTACTCGATCAGCACCTGCGCCGGGCGGACGATGCCGCCGGTGTTGCCGGGCAGCTCAAGGTTGGGTCCCTGCGGGTCGGGGAGCGCAGCGGCGGCGGTGGTGGGCGCGCTACTCGGTGCCGTCGGGGTGCTGGGGGCCTGGTCCAGCGTGCAGCCGGCGAGCGCTTCGAGACCCTGCGGGCGGGAGGCCTGCCGCCCGATCGCGGTGGCGATCCGGTTGAGCACGGCGACCCGCTTGGCGCGTAGCGGTCCGAGGATGGCGTTGTCGACGAACGCCGGTCCGCCCTGGCCGCGACTGGTGACGAGGCGTTCGTTGGCTTCGGAGATCTGCCGGTCGAGGTCGTCGAGGTTGCGGTTCACCTCGGCGAGCGCACGATCGGGTACGCCGGGCAACCTGTCCCGCACGGCCGGGCACTGGATTCGCGGATTCGCGGCCTGGGCTGCCTCGACGCTCTCCCGGTGGGCGCTGCCGGGCATCCGGGCGTGCATGTCGTCGTAGCTGACGTCACAGTCGACAAGCGAGACCAGGCCAGGCTGGCTACCGCCGGCGGTGGTGATCGTGGTGCTGATCTGCTTGATCATCGCGGCGCGGCGGGCCCGGAGAGAGTCGATGACCTCCCGGTTGAATGCGGCGTCGATGCGGCCCCGGCTGGCGGTCATCCGCTGGTTCGCGGCGGCCTGCTGGCGATCCAACTCGGCCAGCAGACGGTCGACGGTGCCGCGGGCCCCGATGGGGATGGCCCGCAGCCGTTTGCCGACCGAGGGGCAGACGACCATCGGCTGGGTCTGGGCGAGGGCCTGCTGGACCTGCTTGCCGCCGCGGACGGTCTTGTCGATACGGACCACCGGCCAGAAGTAGGACGACTTGTCGCCGTTGCGGCAGGTGGTGCCGGAGGCGTCCAGATCGGCGTCGGAGGAGTTCGCGGTGATGGCCAGGTTGCCGACGAAGTCGTGGACGTGTTCGGCGCCGTTGCGGATGCCGGGCTGCGCCACCGGATTGTCCGGGCTGAACTTGCCGTTGCCGTTCGTGCCGCAGTCGACGGTGAACCGGCCGGTCGACGCACCGGCGGCCGGCCTCGGGTTCTGCACGTTCGGCGGCACGTTCTCGATCGACACGAACTGGTCCAGGCTGGTGGCGGCATCCGCGGTGCCCTTGCCACCACTGGAGACGAAGGTGGCGGTGAGCGCGCCGGTGGCCGCCAGCACGAGCGCGGCCATGGCGATTCGGGCCGGCCGGGTCTGGACCAGTGCGGTCCCGTTCTTTCTGCGGTTCATCGGAATCTCCTCAAAGCCGGAAAGGGCTCCGGTGCTGTGCTGTCTCCCCTCGGTACGGGCCAACGGGCGGTCAACGGTCAGCGGTCACCCTGCACGTCACGGTTCGGTAAGAAGTCGGGCATGAGCCGCGCCGATCACCGGCCGAGGCGTGAGACACGTTGGCGATCATCGATCTGTTGCGGCATCGTCGACGTATGACAGGCGTTCGCTCGTCCTCGCTGTTCCGCCGTCTGCGGCCGGGCCTACTGGCTGCCGTCGGGCTGTGGACTGCGGTGCTCGGCACCGCTCTGAGCGGCGCACCGGCGGCCGACGCCGGCACCATGACGCCCGCCGCGTACCCGGGGGTCGCCCCAGCGCCCGGAGGGGCCGCGGTGTCCGTCGCAGCGCCGGCCGGAACCGCACCGCCAACGCCGACGCCGACAACGCCGTCCAGTACGCCGAGCACCTCGCCCGTCCTGCCGAGTGCGCCCACGAACCTGACCGCCAGCGAGGTCCGGAGCGCGTCGGTCACCCTCACCTGGACGGCCGCCACGTCCGGCTGCTGCGCCATCGCCGGGTACGACATCACGTACTACCAGGAGTTCGGCGACATCGTCTTCAGCGCCAGCGTCGGGGCCGTCACCAGCACCACGATCACCCGCTCCCTCGGGGCGGGCCAGCAGTACACGTTCCGATTGATCGCCCGGGACAGCCTCGGGCAACGCTCGAACTGGTCGAACGCGCTGACAGTGGTCACCCCGGTGACGGACACCGGCCCGGACACCACCCCGCCGACCGCGCCGCAGAACCTGACCGTCGGCGAGGTGACCGCCTCGACCGGCACGTTGTCCTGGTCGCCGTCGACGGACGACGTCGGCGTGTTCGGGTACAACGTCTACCGGTTCGACGGCTGGTTCACCTCGCAACTGGTCGCCACAGTGCCGGGTACGACGTACACGACGCCGCTACCCGCGTCGACGCCGCTGCGGAACCTGTACTACGTGCGGGCGCGGGACGCGGTGGGCAACGTGTCGATCGCGTCGAACACTGTCACTCTGCCCACGACGACGACCACTCCGACGCCCCCGCCGCCCTCGACCTGCCGGGTGACCTACCGGAACCAGTCCGAGTGGCAGGGCGGTTTCGTGGCCACGGCGACGGTCCACAACGCCGGGGCGGCACCGATCGACGGCTGGGCCGTCACCTTCAGCTTCCCGGGAGACCAGCAGGTCACCTCGGGGTGGAACGCCACGATCGGCCAGACCGGGACCACAGTGACCGCTCGTAACGTCGACTGGAACCGCGTCCTCGCGCCGAACGGCTCCGCGACCTTCGGCGTCCAGGGACGGTGGAGTGTCAGCGACGCGCCGCCGACCGGCTTCTCGCTGAACGGCGCTTCCTGCACAGTGGGCTGAAGGGGCCTCGTGAACACACATCCGGCCACACCCCACCATCGCCGCGCGCGTGCCCTGCTCGGGGCCATTGCGACCGGCCTCCTCGTCGTCGCCACCACGCTCGCCGCTGGGCCCGCGCCCGTCTCCGCAGCGAACACGCTCACCATGCGGGGTGCCGACGTCTCCTCGTTGCAGCGCAGCCTGGATCTCGGCGCCAAGTACTACGACGCCGGCGGCGTCGCTCGGGACCCGCTGGACATCCTGAAGTCCGTCGGCGTCAACTACGTCCGGCTGCGCGTCTGGAACAACCCGATCAGCGGATACAACAACAAGAGCGCGGTGTTGGGTCAGGCGAGGGCGGCCAGGGCGAAGGGCCTCAAGGTGCTCATCGACTTCCACTACTCCGACACCTGGGCGGACCCTGGCAAGCAGTACAAGCCAGCCGCCTGGGCCGGCCACAGCCTGAGCCAACTGCGTACCGACGTCTACACCTTCACCTACGACGTCTGCTCAAGCCTGCGGGGGCAGGGCACCCCACCGGACAGTGTGCAGATCGGCAACGAGATCAACGTCGGGATGCTGTGGAACGAGGGCAGGGTCGTCAACAACGACTTCGCCCCGCTGGCCGGGCTGCTGAAGCAGGGCTACAACGCCACCAAGGCGTGCGGCAGCGGCATCCCGGTGATGATCCATACCGCAAACGCCGACAGCAACGCCAACGCCCGATGGTTCTACGACGGCATCCGCGCCCAGGGTGTGCAGTGGGACATCACCGCCCAGTCGTACTACTGCATGTGGCACGGCAGCCTGGCGAACCTCTACAACAACATCGTCGACCTGCGCACTCGCTACGGCAAGCCGGTGGTGATCGTGGAGACCGCGTACCCCTTCACCCGGAACAACGCGGACAGCGAGCCGAACGCCATCGGCGACGCGACCTGTGACGGCATCAGCGCGACCTGGTCCGGGCAGGCCCAGGAGTTCGACTGGGTGCAGAACACCGCCCGCAACGCGGGTGCCATCGGCGTCTTCTACTGGGAACCCACCTGGTACGCCGTCCGCGGCAACGGCTGGGACCCGGCCAACATCAACGGCACCGGAAACCAGTGGGACAACATGGCCGTCTTCGACTGGTCCGGGCGGGTGAACCCGGGCGTACGGTGGACGCCCTGACCCTGCGCCGGGCGCGCGGCGACGGTTCCTGGCCTCTGCCAAGACCGCTCGGGCAGCGGCCACGATCCGTCGCCGAGCACCTATCGGGCGGCGGGCGCGAATCAGCAGGTGACTACCGCAAGGAGTGGCGTCCCTAGTTGCGCAGAGGTCGTCACCGGTGAGGCGGATCGAGACGCGCGAGGTGCGTCTCCTGCTGGGTGACAAGGGGGGGTACGCGCTCGCTCTCGGGCTATCCCGATCGAGCTGACGCGATCCACGGATGCCCGGGGACAACGGCGCTCTCCAGCGTCCGTGGGTCGATACTCCACTGACCGGCGAGCGTGAGCACGGTTTCCTCATCCGGCCACGGCGACGTCTCGTCATCGTCGCCCCACGGTTCGTCCTCGTCGTCGGAGACAGTCACGACTCCGAGCGCCTGCTCCTCCAGCGTGCGTTCGCCGACGTCGAACAGCACCTCGCCGCGTTCGCCGAGGTAGGCGAATGCTCGCTCCACCACGCCGCCCCTGGCGCGCCCCCACCCGTGATATTCGACGACGCGATGAGTGCCGAAGTACTGCACCTCACCGAGCAACTGGCTGAGCGCCGCCAGCCAAGGGGTGAATCGGTCGTCTTCGGGTACGGGAACGTCCCTCGAAGCGGCGAGCGTCCACCGGTCAAGCGGCGGCGTGAGCAGCCACTGGCCTTGGTCGTCATACGCAGCGGTGACCGCATCACGCCAGGTGGCGGGAGTGGGACGGCTGAGGTTCAGCGCGGCCGCGACGGCATCGGCGTCGCGGTCACGTATGGCGAGCCAATCAATCTTGTAGCCGAAGCCGAGCGCTGCGTCGGGTGCCATCAGCGGTTGAGGTAGGCGGTCAGGCCACCGAGTTCCTCGCTGGCGATGAACACCGACCGCACGTTGAGGATGGCCTCTTCGACGTGGGCGGGGCAGCCCCACGCCGCGTCGCCCCACGAATCGGCGATCTTGACCTCGGCCGGCGCGGTGCACCCGGCGGCGCCGCCGAGCTGGCAGTGCTCGGGGTGCGGCGCGGCGGCCTGCGCGACCGCGGCGGCACGCATCTGGGTGGCGAGTTCCGCGGCGGCAGCGGCGCGCTGCTCGGCCTCGGCGCGCAGTTCCCGCTCCACGCGCAGCACCTTGGCCAGTTCGTCATTGGCCGACTTGGCGCGTGCCTCGGCGGCGAGCTTCGCCTGCTCGATGTGGTGGCGCTCGATGGCCAGGGCTGCGGTGCCGGCGAAGAGCCGGGTCAGGGCGAGGTCGGTGTCCTGCGGGACGCGCGGGGTGCGGTGATACATCGCGAAGGTGCCCAACAGGCCGCCGTCGCGGGCCAGGATCGGCGTGGACCAGCAGGCGGCCAGTCCGGCCTGGTCGGCCAGGTCCCGGAAGTCGTCCCAGAACGGATCGGTGGCGATGTCGGTGACGATGACGGGTTCGCGCCGGTGGGCGGCGGTGCCGCACGAACCGACACCTTCGCCGGTCGCGATGCCGTCGATGGCCTGGTTGTAGAAGTCGGGCAGGCTCGGTGCGGCGCCGTGGCGCAGGTGCCGGGCGTCGGGATCGGCGAGCAGGACGGAAACCAGCACCTCCTGCGGTGCGAGGTTCTCGATACAGCGGGCCATCCCGTCGAGCACCTCGGTCAGGGGTGCCTGACGGGCGATCTGCTCCAGCAGGGCACGGTGTTCGGCCATCAGCCGTTGGGCATGCTTGACCTGTGTGGTCTCCACGCCGAGCACACGGATCCCGGTCACGTTGCCGTCGGCGTCCCGCCGCGGCTCGTAGGTGAAGTCGAAGAACGCCTCCCGCGCCTGCGGGCCGCTGCCCAGCACGACCCGGACGTCACGGCCGGTGTACGGCTCACCAGTTTGAAAGACCTGGTCCAGGAGCGCGATGAATCCCTGACCGGCCAGTTCGGGCATCAGCTCGGCGATCGCCACCCCGACCCGTGCCCGCTCTTCGCCGATGCTGGCGAAGAACGCCGGGTTCGCCGTCTCCACCAGGTGCGACGGCCCCGCCAGAGACGCGAAGACGGCGATGGACTGCCCGAACAACGCCCGCAGGTCCTCCTCCGCTGGTTGCTCGGCAGCCGCCGAACCCGCAGCAGCAGTAGACCGTTGGCCTGGTACGGCGGTCATGGTGTGGGTCTCGCCTCTCGTCTGCGCATACGGGATCGCCGGTGGTGTCACCCGTCGGTGATGGGGGCCTCGGTGCGGCGGGAGTTGGCTGAGGCCACCGCCGGTGCAGCGTACCCACCTGCCCGACCTTCAGGTCCTACCCACCAACCAGGCACCGCAACCCGTCGCCCGAACAGCCACCAACCTCAACCCTGAAGCGCCGCAGTCAGCAGATCGCTCGTGGCGTCGTCGAAGGCGACAAGGCGAACACGCTCAACCTTCGTCGGCGTTGCTCTGATGGTCGAGACTGCGATCTTCGCTGCCTGGTCGGCCGGGAATCCGTACACGCCGGTGGCGATGGCGGGGAAGGCGACGCTGCGAGCGCCAATCTCATCGGCAACCTCAAGGCTGCGCCGATAGCACGACGCCAGGACGTCAGCCTCGCCGTAGCCGCCGCCTTCCCAGACCGGGCCAACGGTGTGAATGACATGACGTATTGGTGGATCCAGGTCAAAGGCTGGCGTGGCAACCGCATCGCCGGGATCACACGGAGCCAGTGCTGCCCCCGCCTGGGCCAGACGCGGCCCCGCCGCACGGTGAATCGCCCCGTCGACACCGCCGCCACCCAACAGCGACTCGTTCGCTGCGGTCACGACGGCGTCGACGTCCTCGCTGGTGATGTCGCCACGAACAACTTCGACCACAGGCATGGCTCGATGATGCCACCAGTCGGAGGTCAGATCAGGGCTGCGGCGAGGGCGCGGAACGCGTCGGCGGGGAACGTCTTGTCGTCGCCGCCGTTGAGCACCTGGATCGCCACCTCGTCCGCGCCGGCCTGGTAGTGCTTCTCCAACCCCGCCACCACCTTCTCGACGCTGCCCCACGGGATCAGGGCGTCGACGAGGCGGTCACTGCCGCCGTCGGCGAAGTCCTCGTCGGTCCAGCCGAATCGCCGCAGGTTGTTTGTGTAGTTCGGCAGTGCGAGGTACCCGCTCGTGTACTGGCGGGCGGTGGCGCGCGCGGTGGTGGCGTCCGCGTCGAGGACCACAGCGACCTCGGGGGCGAGCAGCCGGTCGGGCCCGATCGCCGCTCGGGCTTCCGCGGTGTGCTCGGCAGGGACGAAGTACGGGTGCGCCCCGGCGGAGCGGTCGCGGGAGAGTTCGAGCATTCGCGGGCCCAGTGCCGCCAGGATGCGTCGCTCGGGCGAAAGCCCGGCCGCGTCGAGGCCGTCGAGGTACTGCACCATCCGCGAGTACGGCTTGCGATAGTCGGTGCCGCCACTTTCCACCACCACCGCGTGGCTGGCGCCGAGACCGAGCAGGAACCGGCCGGGATGCGCCTGCTCCGCGTCCTGCGCGAACGCCGCCGCCTCGGGTGGCGATGAATGCCAGATGCTCACGATCCCGGTTGCGACCCCGATGCGCGTGGTCCCGTCCAGGAGTTCCCGGAAGCGGGGGGCGACGTTCTCACCGAAACCACCGGAGAACCAGATACGTGAGTAGCCGAGATCCTCCAACTCGGTCGCGGCGTCGATGGCCGCGCCCCGACTCTCGCTGGCCAGGAAGAACGGTTGCCACACGCTGACGAGTCGTTGTGCCATACCGCAACCCTACGACCGATCGGCCGCTGACCGCGTCAGCTAGCGCTCCCGAGCCCGATCTGATCTGACCGGGCCGTCGGCAGAGTCCGTGGCCCCTAACCCGAGGCGATCCACGGTAGCCTCGCGGCATGGGTTCAACCTCGTCGACGACCATGCGGCTCAGCCTGATGTGGATATCGACGGTGCTCCTGCTTGTGTTGTTCGCGCACGGACTGCGTGTCGAGTACCTGCCGATCGAGGCGCTAACCGGCAGCGTCTGGGCCGCACTCCTCGGCACGGGCGCAATCCTGTCGAGCAGGTTGGCCAGGTGGGGGCACGGCAAGAGTGCCACTGTGCTGCTGTGCGTTGCGGCCCTGGTTGCCTGCGATGTGGCGGTCGTCGTCGACAGTGCGTTGATCTACGACGGGGCCGGTTATTGGACGCTCAACGGTGGTGTCGGCCTGCCGTACTCATACGCGCCGTTGTGGTATCCGGCCTCGCTGCTGCCGTGGTTCGATGTCTTCGGCATCGACCAGACGGCCATCACGGCGGGCGATCTCGAGTGGCAGGCCGAGCACGTCGCTCCTGTGGCAGTGGTGCTGACCATCGCGTCGGCCCTCTTCATCGCCTTCGTGGCGAAGGGGCTGTTCGGGGGTTGGCAGGCCAGCCCGCAGCGTCGGCTGGTGCGCACCGATCCCTGACTCACGGCGTCAGGCCGGCCTGGATCGCCAGGATGGCGGCTCGTACGCGATCGCGGCTGCCGGTCTTGGCCAGCACGTTTGTCACGTGGGTCTTGACGGTGCTCATGGACAGGTAGAGGCGTTCGGCGATCTCGTTGTTGTTGAGCCCCGCGCCGATCAGGGCGAGCACGTCGGTCTCCCGAGCGGTCAGCTGGTAGGCCGCCAACTCCACGCGGGTGGCCGGCCCGGTGGCGCGGACCCGGTCGAGCACGGCACCGGTGACCTCGGCGGAGAGGACCGCCTCGCCGGCAGCGACGGTGCGCACAGCGGCGATCAGGTCGCGGGCGCTGGACCGTTTGAGCAGGAACCCTCGTGCTCCGGCGGCGATGGCGTCCAGGACGTAGGCGTCGTCGTCGAAGGTGGTGACGACGATGACGGCCGGGGCGTGCGGGATCGTGGCCAGCTCGCGGGTGGCTTGCAGGCCGTCGAGCACCGGCATGCGGATGTCGACGAGAGCGACGTCGATGCGGGAGTCTCGACGTACGGCGTCGAGGAACTGCCGGCCGTCGGCCGCCTCGGCCGCGACCTGGATGTCGGGTTGGGACCGCAGGATCAGGCTGAAGCCGTCCCGGACCAACTCCTGGTCGTCGGCGATCGCGACGCGGATCATTTGGTCGTCAACGGCAGGTTGGCCTGCACCACGGTGCCGCCGCCGGGGCGCTGGCTCAGCTCCCAGCTCCCGCCGCGCGCGGCAACGCGCTCCCCGATGCCGAGCAGACCCGAGCCGCTCGTGGGTGCGCGGGGCGGCCCGACGCCGTCGTCGCTGATCCGCAGGCGGGCGTGGTCGCCGACGCGGGCCAGTTCGACCCACGCCTCTCGGGCTTTCGCGTGGCGGGCGATGTTGGTGAGGGCCTCCTGGGCGATGCGGTAGGCGGTCAAGACGCCGATCTCGTCCAGGCCCGGCTCCGGGTCCAACTGGACCCGCACCGTCACGCCCTGCTGGCGCAGTGGCTGGGCGAGCAACTCGTCGATGTCGGACAGGCGCGGCGGTGCGCTCACCGCTATCGACGCGTCCGGATCGCGCAGGTGCACGACCAGCGTGTCCAGCTCGCTCAGTGCGGTGCGGCCACTGCCCGCGATCGCCCGCAGCGCCGCCCCCGGGTCGTCACTGAGCTGCCCCGCCTCGGCCTGCACCACCATCGCGGTGACGTGGTGGCCGACCACGTCATGCAGCTCGCGGGCCAGGTTGGTGCGCTGTTCGAGCCAGGCGGCCTGGCCGCGCAGGTCGTCCGTTTCCCGGGTCAGGGCGCGGCCGCGTGACCACGATCGCAACAGGATCGCCAGGAGGTAGCCGGCCGTCACGAAGAAGAAGGGCTGCTCGTACACCCCGCGCTCGTTGAACAGTGCGGTGGTGAGGGCGCCCGCCGCGCCGATCAAGCCACCCACCCACCCCAGCCACGGGTGTCGGGCCGGGTCCTCGCAGACCGAGACGAACACCAGGCCGGCGGCCGCGAGGCCCAACTGCACCGACTCGCCGGTGCTCACGATCGCCACGAACCCCGCGCAGACCGCGAAGACCAGGGTTCGGTAGTGGGGGCGCAGCGCCGTGGCCCCGAGGCCGACAGGCAGCACCAGCCAGGCCCAGCCCGCCGGCACGGAGACGCCGTCCTCGACTGTGGTGACCACGGCGGCGATGATCAGACCAACCGCACCGTACGCGAGCCGGCGCACCCGCTCGGGGTCGCGCAACCGTTCGCGGATTCCAGTCGTCATCCGCACAGTCTCCGTGACCAGCCGGAGGGCCGGCCAGTACCCAGGTACCGAATCGGCCGGCACCCCGGTACCGCCCTCGGAACCAGATCGGCACCGCGGCATGTTCCGCGAAAACGCCTGCCGGACGACTCTTCAGAGGTGACTCTCGTCGACTCCCGCGCCGCCATCACCGTCGGCCCGCTTCGTACGGTTCCCAACTACATCACCGCCGTTCGCACGGTCGCCGCTGTCACCGTCGGTATCGTGGCCCTCGTTTCCGGTTCGGTGGCATTGATGGCGATATCGTACGGTATCTACTGGCTCGGTGACGTGCTCGACGGCTGGGCCGCCCGCCGGCTCGGACAGGAGACCCGCGCAGGGGCCGTCTTCGACATCGTGAGTGACCGCGCGTGCACCGCCGTACTCTGCGTGGGCCTGGTCTCCCTCGTGCCGGACGTCGCTGTCGTGGCAGTTGTCTTCCTGCTCTCGTTCCTGGTGCTGGACACCATGCTGTCGCTGGCGTTCCTGTGCTGGCCGGTGCTCAGCCCCAACTACTTCCACCTCGTCGACCGGCGGGTGTGGGCGTTGAACTGGTCACCAGTGGCCAAGGTCGCCAACACCGCCGGCGTCATCAGCGCCATCGCGTTCGGGCAGTACCTGCTCGCGCTGGGCGTCGCCGTCGCCGTCGTCGTGGTCAAGCTGTGGTCGGTCGCAGCGGTGGTCCGGCTGCTCGAACGGGACGGCCGGGCATGAGCAGCCTCGTCGAGGCCGTGGTGGCGCTCGGCTACGGTGTCGCTTCGGCGCTCGTCCCGATCGTCAACGCCGAGGCCTTCGCCGTGGTCGCCGGGCAACGCGGCGGCCACGCTCTCGTCGCCGTGGTGGTCGCCCTGGCGCTCGGGCAGACCGCCGGCAAGCTGCTGCTGTTCGAGTCGGCGCGTCGCGGATCGGGGCGACTGGCCCGGAAGGTCGCGAAACGGGGCAAGAAAGGTCGCGCGGCGACTCGGGCCGCGCGGTGGACCGAGCCGATCCGACGCTGGCTCTCCCGCCGCCGCACCGCCCTACCGACAGTGCTGGCCTCCGCCGCGGTCGGGGTTCCACCGTTGGCCGTCGTCAGCCTCGCCGCCGGCACCGCAGGCCTTCGACGCTGGGAGTTCGCCGTCGCCTGCCTTTCCGGGCGGGTGATCCGTTTCGCAGTGCTCGTCCTGCCAGCGGTGCTGGCCTGACCGCGGCTCCCCGGTCAGAGGAGCCGACCGTCGTGGGCGAGCAGGGCTATCTGGGTGCGGTTGTCGAAATCCAGCTTGGTCAGGATGTGCGAGACGTGGGCCTTCACAGTCGTCACGCTCATCAGCAGCTCGCTGGCGATCTCGGCGTTGGAGCGCCCCTGCGCGATGGCCAGCACGACGTCGCGTTCCCGGGGCGTGAGCACTGCCAACCGTTCGTGCGCCTGCTCGTAGGACTCGGCCCCCGACGCGACCCGCTGCATCAGGCGGCGCGTCACGCCCGGAGACAGCATCGGGTTGCCGGCCGCCACCGCACGGACCGCCTGACTGATCTGCTCGGGCGGGGTGTCCTTGAGCAGGAAGCCGCTCGCGCCTGCCCGGAGGGCTCGCACCACGTGCTCGTCGGTGTCGAACGTGGTGAGCACGATGATCTCGGGTGGCCGGTGGCGGCGGCGCAGGCGCTCGGTGGCGGTGATGCCGTTGACGCCGGGCATCCTGATGTCCATCAGCACCACGTCCGGCAGGTGCCGGTCCACCGCCCTGATCGCCGTGGCACCGTCGGCGGCCTCGCCCACCACGACGATCCCGTCGGCGCCGTCGAGCATCAGCGTGAGCATCCCCCGTACGAGGGGATCGTCGTCGACGATGACGACCCGGATCGAACCCGTCACGTCGGCCACGGCAGCCACGCGGTGAGGTGGAACCGGCCCGCGGCGTCGACGTGGTGGGTGACCCGGCCACCGGTGAGCGCAGCCCGTTCGGCGAGGCCGATCAGGCCGGTACCGGCGCTACCGGTAGCGCCGCAGTCGGGCGTGGTCGGGTTGCTCACAGCGATGCTCAGGCCGGAGCCGGGCGCGCCGCCGAGCACCAGCCGGACCGGCTGACCGGCGGCGTGCTTGCGGGCGTTGGTCAGTGCCTCCTGCGCGATCCGGTACGCGGTGCGTCCAACCGTCGGGGGGATCTCGACCGGCGGGCCGAGCGGGTCGTCGACCTCGATCTGTTGCCCGGCAGCCCGCGCCTCGTCGACCAGGCGCGGCAGGTCGTCGAGGGTCTGCCCGGGTGGCGCGTCGGTCGGCGACTCGGTGTCGTCGCTGCGCAGCAGGGTGATGACCTCGCGCAGCTCGTCGAGGGCATGGTGTGCGCTGGCCCGGATCACCCCGGCGGCGGCGCTGAGCCGCTCGGGCGGCGCGTCCGGCCGGTACTCCATCGCGCCAGCGGCAGCCGCCAGCAGGGACAGCCGGTGGGCAAGCACGTCGTGCATCTCCCGCGCGATCCGGTTGCGTTCCGCCGCCCGCGCCTCGTCGACCCGTCGTTCCTGCTCCTGCTCGGCCCGCCGGGCCCGGTCCCGCAGCGCCGCCAGCAGGGCGTTGCGGGCCTGCGCCCAGGTGCCCCAGCCGAGCAGGGCCGCGTAGGCGATGGTCATCAGCACCAGCCGCCACCCGTACGGCAGGCTGGACACCGGCCGCCAGAGCGCCTGCACCGCCTCGCCCGCCACGCCGACCGCCGCCACCGCCGCCGCCTGCCGAAACGGGCGGTTGCGGGCGATGAACAGCACCGCGAAGCTGGCCACCGGCGTGGCCACCGGAGACAGCGCGACGAGCAGGCCGGCCAGCACGCCACCGATCTGCGGGCTGCGGACGACCACCGGGACGAGGGCCAGGGCGGCCACCGCCAGCGCGACGTCGACGCCGACCAGGCCGGCGGAGCTGGACCGGGTGGCGGACCACAACATGGTCGCGACGAGGGCGCCGATCGCCACTGTCGTCACTACCACCGGGACGGAACGCCACGTCCGCGGCGGCTTGACCTCGCACGTCGCCGCATCCACACGGCGCACGCTACTGGGCTCACGGCCGCCCGGACCACCTCCTTTGGTAGTACGCCGAGCCGCCAGCGGACGTACCCGCCGCGGCGTCTGGACCGACGCGTCCGGCCCGGCCCGGTCCACAGACTCAGACCATGACGAACAACCTTCTCCTGGGACGGGCCGCTGTGGCGGCCGGCGCGATTGTGGTGGCGGTGGTCGAGTTCGCGCTCCTGCACTCGGCGGCCGGCGTCGACCTGGCGGTCAGGTCCGCAGACTCGACCCGGCAGGTCACTGTGGCCGCTGTCATCGTGGCCACCGCTGTCGCGGCACTGGCCGGCTGGGCACTGCTCGCGGTGCTGGAACGCCGTACCAACCGCTCCCGCGTCTGGTGGACCTCGATCGCTGTCGTCGTCCTGCTGCTGTCACTCGTGACTGGGCCGCCGAGTGGCGTCGGCGGGGGAGCGAAGGCTACCCTCGCGCTGCTGCACCTGAGCGTCGGCGTCGTCCTCATCATCGGTCTGCCCCGGTCGCGCCCGGGACGGGCGAGCCGATGACCACGCCCACCGTTGGAAAACAGGACGGTGTCTTCGCCCTCGACTCCGGGCCAGGTGCTCAGACGATGCGACGGAGCACCGTCTCCACAGCGTCGATCAGCGGATCACCCTCGGTCCGTGGGTGCCGGGCGAGACCGAACTCGACGTCCGGCAGGACGGGCAGGGCAGCCGTGTCACGGCAGATCATGACCGGTTCGAGGTTCGCGGGCATCAGCGCCGCCACGCCGAGCCCGGCCCGTACCGCGGCGAGCACTCCGACCAGGCTGTTGCTCTCGAAGGCCACCCGCCAACGTCGATCGGCACGCTCCAGCGCGTCCAGCACCGACGTACGCCAGGAGCACGGGTTGGAGAAGAGGACCACCGGCAGCGGATCGGCGGTCACGTCCACGCCCTGCCCGGTCGCCCAGACCAGCGGGGCGCGCACCGTCCAGCGCGGCGGCCCGGGAATGTCCGGTACCGCGTCGAGCACGAGTTGCACGCGGCCTGCGTCGTAGGCCTCCCGCATGGCGGCGTTGGAGCAGCTGAGCACCTCCAGCGTCGCCCCGGGATGCAGCCGGGCGAGGTCGGCGAGGGCCTGCGGAAGGTGGGCCGCGGCGAGGTCTTCGAGCAACCCGACGCCACAGTGGCCGGTGAGCGCGCGTCCGGTTTCGGCGAGTGCCTGTGCGGAGAGCGAGAGGATGCGTTCGGCGTACGGCAGAAGTTCTTCGCCCGCCCCTGTCGGCGAGACACCAGACGACGACCGGTGCAGCAGCGGACGACCGACGACGCTTTCGAGCTTGCGTAGCTGCTGGCTGAGACCGGGCTGGGTCTGCCCGAGAGCGGTAGCGGCACGGCTGATGCTGCCCTCCCGCACGGCGGCGACGAACGATCGCAGCAGGGCGGTCTCCAAGTCCCTTGCCATAAGCAATCATTATGCCAGCCTCAACGAAATGGCGTCTTCTTATGGCATGCGGGCGGAACTAGCGTCAATCGGGTGACCAGCTACCGGCAGGTGCTCGCCGTGCCAGGGATGGCGCCGCTGCTGGGTGTCTCGTTGCTCGCCCGCACCGCGATAACTGCCGACGTGATGGCGCTGACCCTCGTCGTCGTCCTCGGCCTGGAGCTGAGCTACGCGGCAGCCGGTGGGGTCGCGGCGGCCCTGACCGCTGGAGTGGCGCTGGGCGGGCCGCTGCTCGGCCGCATGATCGACTCACGGGGCCTGCGCCTCGTCCTGCTGGTGACCGTCACCGCGCAGGTCGTGTTCTGGCTGGGCGTGCCGGTCCTGCCGTACGGGTTCCTGCTGGTCGCCAGTTTCGCGGCGGGCCTGTTGATGGTGCCGGCCCAGGCGGTGAGCAGACAGGCGATCGCCGCGATGACGACGGCGCAGCAGCGCCGGGCCGCGTTCGCGCTGGAATCGGTGCAGGGCGAACTGTCGTACATCGTGGGGCCCGCGGTGGTGATCCTGGGCGCGGCGACGGTGTCCCCCGACGTGGTGGCGTGGGGGGTCGGCGCCGCGATCCTGGCCGGCGGTGTCGGCATCGCCGCGCTCAACCCACCGATGCACGCTAAGGACGAGGCGGACGCTGCCGCTGCGGACCGACCCCCACGCCAGCAGTGGCTGGACGCCAGGATGATCGCCGCGCTGACGATGGCGTTCGGGACGACGACGCTGCTCAGCGGCGTCGATCTCGCCATCGTCGCCACCCTGCGGGAGGCAGGTCAGGTGTCCTGGGCCGCCGTGGTCGTCGTGGTGTTCGGCGTCTCGTCGGTCATCGGCGGGCTGATCTACGGCGCGTTGACCCGACCACTGCCCACCTGGCTGCTGCTCGCCCTGCTCGGGCTCGTGACGATCCCCGCCAGCCTGGCCCACGAGTGGCAGTGGTTGTGCGTGGCCGTCGTCGGCAGCGGACTACTCACCGCGCCGACCCTTGGCACGGTGGCCGACACGGTGAGCCGCCTGGCGCCGCCCGGAGTGCGCGGCGAGGTGACGGGTCTGCAATCGTCGGCGCAGAGCGCCGGGTTCGCACTCGGCGCCCCGCTCGTCGGCGTGGCGATCGACCTCTCCGTGCCGGCGGGCGGTTTCGCGACGGCTGGCCTTGCCGGCCTCGCCGCCGCGGGCACCGGATACCTGCTGTCCCGCCGCTCACCCGAACGGACGGCGGTGCAGTCCTACCACCCCGGCCCCGTTGATCTGAGGCACTGAGCGGGCGCTGGACCAACTGTCCTGGTCGAGCCAGCCCGGTGGATCGACAGCAGGAACGCGCTCACGCGGTGGACCGTTCGCCGGTCCCACGCGAAGCCGGGGGACGGGCGCCGGTCGGCTCCGGCGCGACGACGCGGCCGCGATGCGCGTCCACGGCGAGCAGCGCGAGGGCGGCCAGCGTCAGCAGCCCGCCGGCGAGCGCCAGCGGGCCCGCCCCCGAGGTGGGCAGGAGAGCACCGCCGAGCAGTGATCCGCCGGCGATGCCGGCATTGAAGGCGGTGCTGACCCCGGCCGACGCGATGTCGGTGCTGCCCGGGGCCAGTTGCAGCATCCGGTTCTGCACCGCGGAGCCGAACGCCGCGTACGCGAGGCCGATCCCGGCGAGAAGCGCGACCACGCCCGGCTTGAGCGCGCCGAGCGCGTAGAGCCCGAGCAGCGAGGCCGTGCCGATGGCCAGCGGCGTCAGCAGCGAAGCGATGGGTCGGGTGTCCAGAGTCCGGGCCGCGACCAGGGTGCCGACGACGCCTGCCGCGCCGGAGACGAACAGCAGCGGCGCCAGCACCGCGTCGGCGAAGCCGCTGACGTCGAGCAGGAACGGTGTCACGTAGGTCTGCAGGGTCATGAAGCCGCCGATGCCGAGGGCGGTGGCGATCAGCAGGACGGCGAAGCGCCGGCCGTCCGGTGCGCTGCCCCGGGCGGCGCCGCCGGCGGCCGGGGGATAGGAGGGGAGAAGGAGCAGCACCGCGGCGGCGATCGCCACACCGATCCCGGCCAGCACAGCGAACGCCGCGCGCCACCCGGCTTGCTGCCCGAGCCAGGTGCCGAGGGGTACGCCGAGCACCGGGGCGAGCGTCGCCCCGGTCGCGAACAGCGCCACCGCCCGACCGCGCACCGCGACCGGGAACGGCCCGATCACCGTCGCCGTGGCGACGGACCAGAACAGCGCCTGGGCGAGGGCGGTCACCAGGCGGGTGCCGGCCAGCACGGCGTACGTCGGCGCGAGCGCGGCAGCGGCGTTCGCGGCGGCGAACAGGAGCATCGTGACGCCGAGCAGGTGCCGCCGGGGGACCCGCTGAGTCAGTCGGGTCAGCGGCACGGATGCCAGCACCACCACGACTGCGTACCCACTGACCAGCAGGCCCACCTGTGAGCGGGACCGGTCCAGATCGGGTGCGATGCGGGTCAGCAGACCGACGGGCAGCAGCTCGGTCGTGATGAACGCGAACGCGGCGAGGGAGAGCGTGACGAGCACGGCCCTGGCCCTTCGCGGCGACACCTCCGGTGCCATGGCCCACCCCCCATTCCAGGGGGTCACCGTAATGGAGGGCCCTACCCCCGCTCCGCGCGCGGGCCTCGGCTGCCGTCGACCGGATCGGCTGGCCGGGCCGATCGCCGCGGTCGACGGCCGGCCCTGTGGTCAGGATCGCGTCCGGAACGCGGCAAGGACGGCGCGGATCTGGTCGGCCGCGCCCCAGTCGTCGTCGAACTGGGCCAGCACGGCGAGGTGTTGTCGCAGCTGGATGACCGGCATCCGGGCCTCCCAGTCGGCGTCGAGCGAGGTCAGTTCGGCGTAGACCTCGAACATCCGTCGTGCCTCGGGCGGGGGCGAGGTGGACCACACGTGCGCGAGGTCGACCTCGGCCCACATGTACGACACGGCCGGGTCGATCAGCGCCGGCTCTCCTTCCGCGGTGGCCAGGACGTTCTGTGCCCACAGGTCGCCGTGCGTTAGACAGGCGGGACGCTCCGGCAACAGGTCGGGCAGGCGGTCGCAGAGCCGCTCCAACGCCGACCGGTCCTCCGCGTCGAGCGCCGCCTCGACGCGCGGCTCGTCGAGCCAACGCAGCAGCCGGTGCTCTGCGAAGAAGGCGAAGCCGTCGTCGTTCCACGTGTTGACCTGGCGGCGACGGCCCAACCAGTTGTCGTGGTGCCAGCCGAAACGGAGATGGGTAGTACTCAGGTGCAGGCGGGCGAGCAGGTGTGCGAACTGCTCCCAGAATGCCTCGCTGCGCGGCCTCTCACTCAACACCGACAACACCAGGACGTCCCGATCCGCCAGGATGACCTCGGGTGTCGCCACACCGCCCAACTCGCGCAGGGCGGCCAGCCCTTCGGCCTCGGCGACGAAGACGTCGTCGGCCGGCGGGTTGTCGAACGCCTTGACGAACACCGGCGGGGCGTCCCGGCGGGTGGCGATGCCCGCGAGCGCCGCGAGCCCGCCGGACACCGGCTGCACCGAGACGACCTCGCGCATACCGGCCAGGCGCAGACGCTCCAGCAGGGTCACCTGACGCTCCTCAGGGCCGGCGTACGAGGGTCGCCCGATCCTATGTGGTCGGTTACGGCTCGCCCTGCCGACGGCTGGGGTGATGGACACTGCTCGGCATGGGTGACATGTCGGTGGATCAGCAGCGGCTGGAGCGGACCGTCCAGGAGTTCGGTGCCCGGTGGACCAGAGACGCCGCCGACATCGAGACCTACCTCGCCGCACAGGTCTCCGACGCCAGCCACCGTGAGGTCGTCGGCCCGCTACGTGCCGCCAGTGGAGCCAGTGGTGTCGTCCGAGTCGGCGATCGGGAGGTCGCGGCCTGGGGCGACCCGGACGTCCCGGAGATGGCGTTCAGCGTCACCAAGTCGGTCGTGTCGGTGGTGGCCGGTCTCGCCTTCGACGACGGGCTGTTGGTGCCGGACCAACCGGTGCACCAGGTCGTCGACGTTCCCGAGTTCCGGGGGCCGCACAACGAGCAGATCACCTGGCGTCATCTGCTGCAGCAGTCGAGCCAGTGGGAGGGCGAGCTGTGGAGCAAGCCGACGGCCGTCGACGCGCAGAGCTTCCGCGAGCGGACCGAGGTGCACGGCACACCCCCGGGACAGGGGTGGGCGTACAACGACGTACGGATGAACCTGCTCGCGTACGCGCTGACGCTGCTGTTGCGCCGGTCGCTGCCGGAGGTGCTGCGGGAGCGGGTCATGGACCCGCTGGGTGCCTCCGACCGGTGGTCGTGGCACGGGTACCGGACGAGCGTCGTCGACCTGGACGGCCGCCGGGTCGAGGTGGTCTCCGGCGGCGCGCACTGGGGCGGGGGACTGATCGTCCCGGCCCGGGACCTGGCCCTGATCGGGCAGCTCTTCCTGGACCGGGGGACCCATGCCGGGACCCGGCTGCTCAGCGCCGAATGGGTCGACCAGTCCTGGGCTCCGTGCCAGGTGAAACGGGAGTACGGCTATCTGTGGTGGCTCAACGATGAACAGGTGCCGTGGCCCGGAGCCCCGACGACCGGCCGCAGCGCCCGGGGCAACGGCGGACGACACCTGCTGTGGGTCGACCCGGCCCGGGAACTCGTCCTCGCCTCCCACTGGACCGAAGAACCGCTCGATCTGATCCGCGAAGTCTCCCGCACCGTCACGAGCCCCACCGGTTGACGAGAGTTGATCCACCGGTAGCCGCGGTCGAGAATCGACGTCGTGGATTTGCCTCAGGACTGGGTCTCGCTGCTGGGCGAGCTCGACCGGCAGGTGTCGTCCGGGCGGCTTTCACCGGACACGGCGGCGTTGCCCGAGCTGATGAGTAGCTACGACGTGCCGGGGGTCAGCATCGCCGTCGGCCACGTGAGCGGGCAGGTGTGGGCGGCAGGGTTTGGCGTCACGGCGGTCGGGAGGTCGACTCCGGTGACCGCGAGCACCGCCTTCGCGGCCTGTTCGATCAGTAAGCACGTCGCGGCGTTCGGAGCGCTGCGACTGGTCCAGACCGGTGTCCTGGACCTCGACGCCGACATCGGCGAGTACCTCACCTCGTGGCACCTGCCCGGCCGTGAGGACCAGCAGGAGGTCACGGTACGACAGCTGCTGGCGCACACTGCCGGGCTGTCCGACACCTGGTACCGCGGCTACGCCACGGATCGCGCCCCATCGCTGTTGCAGGTCCTGCGAGGCAGCGGCGCGACGACCACTCCACCGGTTCGGCCGACAGTGTTACCGGGTAGCCGCTTCCGGTATTCGGGCAGCCACTACTCGGTGCTCCAGCAGCTGATGGCGGACACGACCGGAACTCCGTTCGAGGATCTCCTGCGAGATCTGGTGCTGGAACCGCTGGCCATGACCGACAGCAGCTTCGACCAGCAGTTTCCGCGCCAGCGACCGGATCAGGTGGCGCATGGCCACCACGGCGGGGGCACCAGGATTTCTGGCGGCTGGCGAACGCAACCGGAGCTGGCCGCGGCAGGACTGTGGAGCACCCCTACCGATCTGCTCCGGCTCGACCTCGAAATCGCCCGAGCCGTCTCGGGACGTTCGAAGCTGCTCGACAGCGATCTGGCCACCCAGATGTGCACACCGCAGATTCCGGGCGGCAGCTACGGGCTCGGTACCGAACTCGACGACAGCGCCGAGCGTCGACGTTTCGGCCACACCGGGTTGAACGTCGGCTACACCTGCTTCTCCTACGTCTGGCCCGACAGCGGCGCGGCCGTCGCGGCGATGACCAACTCCGAGGATGGCTGGGAGCTGTTGGTCAGCGTCCGCGCCGCCGTGGACCGTCGGTACGCCACCACGAGGATCACCCCCGCGCCGCCTGCCGACGTGACGGGCCGCTACGTCCTGCGCGACGACTACCCGATCGACATCGCCCTCACCGACGGCCAACTGACCTTCGCCGCCTCGACCCAGCAACCGGTTGTCCTGCTGGCGGAGCCGGACGGTAGCTACCGACACCCGGACCTCGATCTGGAGATCCGGTTCGTCCGGAGCGATGATCAGCCCTTTGTCCTCGAACTACGTCAGGAAGGGGTCACACAGACCGCGAGGCCAGTAACCGAGCCACGTCCGTCAGGGCCGGTTGTGGACGAACCACGCGTCACCGGCCGGTAGGGCGACGGCGACCTCCCATTGACTCAGTTCGAGATCCGGGGCGAGCGCCTTGAGCTGTCCGGCGGCAACCCACGCCTCGTCACCCGGCGTCGGGCGACGACCCACCTGGAACTGGAGCATGGTGTCCCACGATGCGACCAGGCGGGCGTCCCACCGGTGCCGCCACTGCGCCAGCACCTCGGCGAGCTGCTGGCGCTCTTCCTCGGTGAGCGCACCGTAGAAGTCCACCCAGTACGTCGAGGCGCGGACATCGCTGGTGGGAAGCAACATGAGCAGGACGCTGTCCGGCGTGTACCAGTAGTCGGTCTGCGTCACGAGCCGCACGTTGCCGAGTACCTGGGCGTGCAGGTCGGCGTCGGCGAGCAGCCTGTCGTACAGCGCCCGCTCCAGCACCGGGAGTGGTGTCGGCAGCACCATGTCCGGCACCAGGGCGGTCAGGTCGATGCCGGTCGTGCCACGCGTGTAGAACTCGATCTCGTCCTCGTCGACCTGCTGGTCCTCGCTGTAGTGGCGGTAGGTCAGCCAGGGTTCGGAAGACGCCGCCGCCTCGACGAACGCGTGCAGCTCCGTCTCCGACGGACCCTGCTCGGGCTCGGACCGGATCGTCAGTGCGTCGTCGAAGTCGTCGGTGACCATGACGGGCCGGCGTCCGATGACCGGCACCAGCGCCTCGGCGGCCTGCCAGAACTCGTACAGACGGTCGGGGTCGACGCCGGCGACGAGGATGGTGCCCGACGGGCCGTGCCCGATCGGCAGGCCAGCCAGTGGCGTGCCCAGGAAGGCCGCTTCGATCTGCTCGAGGTCGTCTCGCACGCGGACAGCTTTGCCGATCATTCGAAGTGGTCGGCCAGCTTCGTCAGCTTGCTGACATACGCCGGCCAGTCGTAGTCGTCGGGGATGTTGCTGTTGGTCCGCCGGAGGCCGACCGCTGTGTCGTGCTGCTCGCGCATGATGTCGGCGTGACCGGCGTGCCGGGCCAGATCGCAGGTCACGTGGATGATGATCCGCTGTAGCGTCACGTCCTGCCGACCTGGCCGCCACCACGGCACCTGCCCCGGGGCGTCGAGTGGTAGCTCGTCGATCGTCTGGTCGGCGAACGCGCCGACCCGGCGGTACAGGTCGATCAGCCCGTCCTTCGTCTCGTCCTCACGGGCATACCAGTCTGCCTGCGGGTCCTCGTCGAACGCCGCCATGGGGACCAGCTCGTCGGGCGTCGGGAATTCGCGACCGAACGTGGGCCCGAAGTAGCCGGCTTCGACATTGAGGCAATGCTTGAGCGCACCCAGCAGGTTGTTGCCGGTTGCCGTGCGGGGCAGCCTGGCCTCCCGTTCGCTGAGTCCTTCGAGCTTCCAGATGAGGTCTTCGCGGTTCTCCCGGAGGTAGCTGTGCAGCGCGGCCTTCGCATCGCTCAGATCAGCCATGCGCTCGCCGCGGAGGTGTTGCCGGACTCGACGATGTCCTTCGCGATGATCGCGTCGGGGATGTTGAGCCGCTTGGCGATGCCGTCGATGATCCGG
>NZ_JBEZGJ010000116.1:0-24095 GCF_040649965.1 Micromonospora sp. NPDC048843 | reverse complement strand
GAGGTAGGCGTACACGTAGTAGCGGATCTGCATCTGCGCCCAGTCGGCGCCGACCGGGTCGAGCCCGCACTCGTAGCTGGCCCGCTTGCCCGGCGACCGCCGCGACCGGCAGCGGGCCGTACACGTGCGGGAAGAGCTGCCCGCCGCGCGACGGCTCCCAGCGCAGCGCGTCGCCCAGTCGCTCCTCCTCGACGCTGAGCAGTGTCAACTCGGTCGCCCCGGTGAAGTGCCGCCGCGCCGTCTCGACCACCTGGTCGGCGCCGGAGAGGTGGATGAACCCGTCCTGCCGGTCCACCGCGGAGCCGGTGAAGGCGCCGGCGGCGAGGGCGTCGTCCCATTCGGCGTTCGACAGCAGTTTGTAGATCACCACAGCAGCGTACGGGGCAGTGGTCGGCGCGCCCGCCCGGTTTTCGCCGGTACCGCCGCGCCCGTCGCCTCCCGCCGGGCATGCTCAGGTCACGGGTTGCGGAGGGATGGGCGATGAAGAGCTACGACGATGACTGGACCGACAGCCAGCGCGCGTTGTACGACGAGTGCTACCAGGCCGGCGGCGAGTGGGCCGACGACCCGGACACGTCGTCCGACGACGTGCAGCACGTGATCAACCTGGCCGAGGCGGACGACGACGCCTTCCAGGACGCCGAAATCGACTATCCGGCCCTGGTCGACGCGGTCACCCAGGCCAGCGGGGTCAACGTCACCAGCGTGCCGGCCAGCCACGAGGACCCGGGCTTCCGCGGGTTCACCGACGGCGTCCGGGACGCCACCGCCGACGACACCTTCGGCCTGTAGCGGCCGGCTGCCCGCCCAGCGCGGGTGGGCGGCCTCCCGGTCCGCGCGCACTTCTGCCACCATTCGCAGAACAGCGCTGCGAGGGACGGGGGCACGGGTGCGGATCCTGCTGGTGGAGGACGACCGCCGGGTGGCCGCCGCGCTGTCCTCCGCCCTCACCCGCCGGGGGTACGAGGTCGAGCACGCCGCCACCGTCGCCGCCGCGCTCTCCGCCGCACCCTGTGACCTGGTGCTGCTCGACCTGACCCTGCCCGACGGGGACGGCACTGACCTGTGCCGGGAGCTGCGTCGGCGCAGCAGTCAGCTCGGCATCATCGCGGTGACCGCACGGGGTGAGGAACGTGACCGGGTGCTGGGTCTGCGCCTGGGCGCTGACGACTACGTGGTCAAGCCGTTCTCGATGGTGGAGTTGCAGGCCCGGATCGAGGCGGTGTTGCGCCGCGCCGCGAACGCGGCGCCCGAGCGGCACCTCATCGAGGCCGGGCCGGTCCGCATCGACGTGGCCGCGCGGACGGTGACCGTCGACGGCCGGGCCGTCACGTTGACCCGCAAGGAGTTCGACGTGCTGCTCTCGCTGGCCCGCCAGCCCGGGGTGGCGGTGCCCCGCGATCGGATCCTGCTCGACGCCTGGGGCACCACCTGGGCCGACCGGCACACCGTCGAGGTGCACGTCGGGTCGCTGCGCGGCAAGCTCGGCGACGCCCGCCTGGTGGAGACCGTGCGCGGCGTCGGCTACCGGCTGCGCGACGCGTGAGGAGCTGACGTGCGCCGTCGCCTGGTGATCAGCTATCTGCTGCTGATGGTCCTCGTCCTCATCGCGTTGGAGACCCCACTGGCCGCCACCATGGCCAGCCGCGAGACCGAACGGGTCCGCGCCGACCGGCTCGCCGACGCCACCCGGTTCGCCTCGCTGGCCGGCCCGGCGCTGCGCGACGGCGGGCCCGGCCCGATCGAGTCGGAGCTGACCAGCTACGACGATCTGTACGCGATCAGCGCCGCGATCGTCGACCGGGACCGGAACATCCCGGTCTCGTCGCCGAGGTGGCAGGCCAGCCCGGGGACCGCGACGGTGCTGGACGTCGCCCTGTCCGGGCAGCAGACCAGCGCCCCCGAGTCGGTCTGGCCCTGGACGACCGACCCGGTGATGGTGGCGGTACCGATAAACGACGGGGGTGAGGTGCTCGGAGCGGTGGTGATCGTGACCCCGGCCGGTCCGATCCGTCGAGCCGTCATCGCGTGGTGGCTGTTGCTCGCCCTGGCCGGTCTGCTCGCCGTGCTGGCCTGCGTGCTCACCGCGTTCGGGCTGGCCGGTTGGGTGCTGCGCCCGGTCACCGAACTGGACGCGGTCACCCACGAGATCGCCGAGGGCGACCGGGGCGCCCGGGTGCAGCACCGGTTGGGACCGCCGGAGCTGCGCCGCCTCGCGGCCAGCTTCAACCACATGGCCGACGTGGTCTCCGACGTGATGGACCGGCAGCGTGCCTTCGTCGCCCACGCCAGCCACCAACTGCGCAACCCGCTCACCGCGCTGCGGCTGCGGGTGGAGGAGTTGGGGCCCAGCCTCACCGACCCGGACGGTCGGTCCGAGCACCGGCTGGCCCTGGAGGAGACCGACCGACTCGCGTTGGTCCTCGACGCGCTGCTCACCCTCGCTCGGGCCGAACGGGAGGAGAACGAGCGCGTCACAGTTGACGCCGCCGCGGTGGCCGCCTCCCGGGTGGCCGCGTGGGCGCCGCTGGCCCGGCACCGGTCGGTCGCGTTGCGGCTGGCCACTACCGACGCCCCGGCGTACGCCCAGACCGTGCCGACCGCCGTCGACCAGGCCCTGGACGCCCTCATCGACAACGCGGTGAAGTTCAGCGGGGCAGGCGGGGCGGTGACGGTGACGGTGGCCAGCCGCGACGGCGGGGTGGCGCTGGAGGTTAGCGACTCCGGCCCCGGCATGACCGAGAGTCAGCTCGGCCAGGCCACCGAGCGGTTCTGGCGGGCCCCGGACGCGCAGAACGTGGACGGCGCTGGGCTCGGTCTGACCATCGCCGCCGTGCTGGTGGACGCCTCGGACGGGCGGCTCACCATGCGCCCGGGGGAGTCGCGGGGGCTGATCGCCGCCCTGTGGTTCCCGACGCCGACCCTTGCGGTGGAGTCGGCGGAGGAGGAACCGGCCGCCGACCTGCGCCCCTCACCGGCACGGTGAGGCCCGGCCGTCACGGTTTGGTGGCGCGGTACCAGGACGCGGCGCCCGGGTGCAGCGACAGCGGCGCGGTGACGATCGCCGAGCGGGGGCTCATCCGGCCCGCCGCCGGATGGGCGGCGGCCAGCTCGGCCCGGCGTTCCATCAGCAGCCGGGTCACCTCCCGGACCAATGGCTCCGGCAGGTCGGCCCGGACGATCAGGTAGTTCGGGTCGGCGACGGTGGTCACCGCGTCCACCCCGTACACCGAGCGGGGGATGTCCCGGGAGACGTAGACCTGGCCGTAGCGCGAGCGCAGCGGCTCGGTCCACTCGCTGAGGTCCACGATCCGGATGGCGCTGGCCTCGGCCAACTCCTCGATGCCCCGGACCGGCAACCCGCCGGAGAAGAAGAACGCGTCGATCCGCCCGGAGCGCAGGGCCGCCACCGAGTCGTCCAGTCCGAGCCGCTCCCGCCGCACCTCGTCACCACCGAGGCGGGCCACCTCCAGCAGCCGGGTCGCGGTGATCTCGGTGCCCGAGCGGGCCGCGCCGACGGAGACTCGCCGGCCGCGCAGGTCGGCGACCGTGCGGACCGGACCGCCGCTCGTGGTGACCAGGTGCAGTTGGTCGTCGTACACCCGGGCGACGGCGTCGACAGTGGGGCTTCCCGCCGTGCTGGTGGGCAGCACGTCGGCCTGGGTGAAGCCCAGCTCGGCCCCGCCGGAGCCGACGAGTTGAACGTTCTCCGCGGAGGCGGCGGTGATCACCACGCTGGCCCGTACGTCGGGGAGTTCCCGGTTGAGGATGGCCGCCAGGGACTGCCCGAACGCGTAGTAGACAGCTGTGGGGCTACCGGTGGCGATCCGGATCGACGTCGGCTCGGTCGGGGCGTCCCGGCAGCTGGCGACGGCCAGGTTCGCGATCAGCAGCACCGTCGACAGGGCGGCCAGGCCGGCGCGGCGGGACGAGGTACGACTCACGCGGTGCACTGTGCGCCGTCGGGCGGGTGCGCGCAAGCCCGGGTTGGCGAGGTGCCGGACGGTCCGAACCCGATCAGCAGGCCGCGCGACCTGCCGGCGCCAGGCCCGCGCCCCGCGCCGACGTCGGGGTCACCCCGCGCGTCGTCGTCCCGGGTTCCGCCATCGGGCCGCGCGCCGGCTCCAACGCCGCGCTGCGCAGGATCCGTTGCCGGTCCGGGCCGTCGGCCACGCTGACCAGGAAGCAACCGGTGCCGGGGCGGAGCCGGGCCGGCACGTCGAGCACGGCCGCGCCTCGGATCAGCACCGCGGCCAGCTCCCGGTCGGTGAGCCGGACACCGAGGATGTGCCGGCGGACGTGCCGCCCGGCGGCCAGCAACGCCGAGCGCCAGGCTGCCTCCGCCAGGCGGGTCACCAACCGTCGGCGGGCCGGTGAGGCGCCAGGTAGCGGCCCGCCGAGCAGCTCGCGTCGCCCCTGCCACCAGCCCGCGTCCAACATCCGGGTGTACGCGCCCTGGTGCTCCCGGGGCACCCACAGCCGGTGCAGCTCGTAGCGGCGACGCAGGCCGCCGACGGCCACCTCGTGGGTGACCGGGATGTCCAGCCGGTTGAGCAGTTGCCGCATCCGCTGCGCGGCGTCCTCCCTGTTGAACTCCACACCGGCGGTGTGCTCGGCACGGACCGCGTTGGGCCGGGCGGCGGTCGGTGGCGGTGTGCACCGCAGCAGGCAGGCAGCCTCGAACGCGTCGCCCAGTGTCAGCCAGCCCAGCGGGGATGGGGTGGTCGGGGTGTGGGGCCGGTCGAGCAGAGCGGGTTCGTGGGTCAACGGAGGCTCCCTTGTCGGAGTCTGGGTTGCCCTACCGTGGCCCCTGCCACGCCGTTACGGAACCGGTCCGGCCCAGCCTTGAGCAAATCTTGCGGCTGCGGCGCCCCTACAGGTCGGTGACCACCAGATCCACCTGCCGCACCCGGCCCGCGGAGGTGGCCTGCTCCAGCACCGTGTGCTTCAACTCCCGCAGGGTGCCCACCAGCTCCGCCGCGGTGCGCGGCCGGGCGCCGGCGACGAGCAGGTCCCGGACCAGACGGCCCTTGGTCGCCTTGTTGAAGTGGCTGACCACCGAGCGGACCAGCACGCCGTCGACCTCCCGTTCGTGCAGAACCCGCACGGTGACAGTGCGTTCGGCCAGCTCGCCACGCGGTGTCCAGGTGGCGGCGTACGCGCCGGAGCGCAGGTCCAGCACCGGGCCGCGCCCGGCGGCGGCGTCCACAGCGGGCGTCAGCTCCTTGCGCCAGTACGTCGACAGCGCCCCGACGTCGGGCAGGCGGGCGCCGATCGGGCAGCGGTACGGCGGGATCCGGTCGGCCAACCGGACCGCGCCCCACAACCCGGAGCTGATCAGGATCGACCGGCGGGCCGCCCGTTGCGCAGTGGCCGGCAACGAGGCCAGGTCCAACGCCTCGTAGAGCACCCCGGTGTAGAGCCGCTCGGCCGGTGCGGTGGCCGCCTCCCGCAGGCGGGCGTTGCGCCGCAGCTCGCCCCGCTGGCCCTCGCTGAGGCCGAGCGCCGCTCGCGCGGCTTCCTCGTCCGGCCCGGCGCTCAGCGTCACCAGGGCGTCCAGCACCCGCTGGCGGGCCGGGTTCAGCTCGGGCAGCGAGAGCCGGTCCGGGGCCCAGCGCCGTCCGGTGCCGGCGTCGGCCTTTCCCTCCGAGGGCGGCAACAGGATGAGCATGGGTCTCCTCGACGGGCGAAACGGCGGCGCCCCACGCGCCGGCCCGGCCAGCGTACGACCAGCCCCTACCGCCAGGGCCGCACCGGGGTGTCGGGGTGGTACACGCGATAGCCGCCGACCTCCCGCACCGGGCTGGCGTCGGCCCGGTCGGCGAGCAGCGCGCGCAACCTCCGGTCCATCGGCGAGTCGACAGCCACCACGTAGCCCGGCCGCTCGGCCCGCCCCACCTGCCGCCAGTACGGCCGGTAGCGGTTCTGCCCCGGCGACAGGTCCCCGTCGAGCACCCCGCAGACCACCGACTCATCCGTGTTGAAGATCAAGCGGTTGCAGGTCCAGTAGTCGCCGTACACCTCGTGGGGTCCGTCGGCGCGCAGCGCGGCGGCCAACTCCCGGGCCTGGCGTTCCTCGGTCCGCGACGGCGCGGTGCCGGTGGCCGCGAACAGCACTGTGATCACCAGGGTGGTCACTGTCAGCGCGGCCAGCACGGCGGCGGACAGCGCGCCGGTGAACCGTCCCACCACGCTGCTGGTGCCCCGCCAAGCGGTCAGCGCCGCCACCCAGAGCGGCCAGAGCACCGCCGGCAGCGACAGTTGCAGCACCGACAGGTACCGGGCGTTGTCCAGCGGGCTGGTCGCGGCGAGCGGACTGCGCACGTACGACAGCAGTGTCAACGCCGCGCCGGCGATCAGCGCGAGCTGCACGACCGGCCCGACCCGCTCCCCACGCAGCACCCCGGCCGCGCGGCCGACCCGCTCCCCACGCGGCGCCCCGGCGGCGCGACGGTACGCGAGCACCGCGAGTGCCGCGCCGGCCAGCAGCAGCAGCGGGTACAGCACGCCGAACCACTGTTGCCAGCGTCCGCAGCCGTCCACCGGGCAGAGTCCGTGCGCCAGCGGCACCCCCTCCAGCAGGCCGCCCCGGACCCGGTCCGACCACTGCGGCTGCGGCCCGGCCTTGGTGCTGACCTCCCGGAACACCGACAGCGAGTCCTCACCGGGCCCGGCCCGCAGGTTGTCCACGATCATTGGGGCCACGCCGACGACCACCCCCACCAGCAGCAGCAGACCGGACCAGCCGAGCAGCTCCCGCCGTACCGCCCAGACCAGTGCCAGCCCGGCTACCGCGAGGTACGGCAGGATCAGCCAGTCCGACCAGACGGCCAGCCCGACGAGCAGCCCGAACAGGCCGATCGCGAGGCCTCGGCGGTGGACAGTGCCGGCCGCCAAGCCCACGGTGATCAGCAGCATCAGCAGCACCGCCGGCTTCACCTCCGGCCGCCCACCGACGACGGTGAGCTGGTCGCGCACCACCCGCTCCGGCCCGAGCGCGAGCAGACCCACCACGAAGGCGGCGAACCACGGGGTGCCGAGCCGGCGGGTCAACCGGTGGATCAGGTAGAGGAAGATCGCGTACAGCGCGAGCATCGGCAGGCGCAGCACCGGCCAGCTCGGCCCGGCCACCGCCACCAGGGGAGCGGCCAGGTACGACTCCAACATCCCCATGTAGTGCTGGCCGTAGAGGAAGACCGGGTGTTCCCGGCCCTGCCCGATGTGCAGCGCGGCGAGCCCGAAGGTCGCCTCGTCGCTGTTCGACACCGGCACCGTGAACAGCGTCAGGACCAGCCGGTAGACGACACCGGCGAGCCCGAACAGCAGCGCGACGAGCGCCGGCCGATCGAGTCGCGGGCGCCGTCGCCCACGGTGGTGCTCTGGATGCGACACGACCAGCGCCCCCGTCGTCGTCCCGACCGGAGTGTTTCACGTTCGGTCGGGTCGCCGAGGTGGATCGGCGCAGCCGGGGTGGGGGTGGATCGACTCCACGGTGGCCGGGCCGCAGCGGCGCGGCCGGGGTCGGCTCGCGTGGCCGTGGCTGTCGACGTGTGGCAGGGTTGGCGCGTGCCACCCACTCCCGCCGGCCAACTGGCCGTTCCGAACCTGCACCGGGCTGCGCGGATCGAGGACGCCGTGCACCAGCTCGTCGAGCGCCGGCTGCGGCGCACCGGCTGGCGGGTCAACATCGTCGCGTACACCGGCTACGGCGCACCGGGTTGGGTGCGCGTGATGTGCCGGGTCCTGCTGGGCCGTCCGGACACCCGGCAGCGGGGCCGGCTGGACAAGGTCCGCGGCTGGCGCAGCTTCACGACGCTGCCGAACAAGCACGTCACGGTCACCATCGAGGCCGGTGGGGTGCGGCACGAGACGCGGGCCGACCGCAGCGGCTTCGTCGACATGCTGGTAGAGGCGGACCTGCCTCCCGGTTGGGGTACGGTCCGGCTCAGTGTCCCGGACGCCGAGCCGGTCGACGCCCCGGTGCGCATCCTCGACCCGGAGGTCAAGTTCGGCATCATCTCCGACATCGACGACACGGTGATGGTGACCGCGCTGCCCCGGCCGCTGCTCGCCGCGTGGAACACGTTCGTGCTCGACGAGCACGCCCGCAACGCGGTGCCCGGCATGGCAGTGCTCTACGAGCGGCTGGTCACCGCGCACCCCGGCGCACCGGTCTTCTACCTCTCCACCGGCGCGTGGAACGTGGCGCCCACGCTGACCCGCTTCCTGTCCCGGCACCTCTACCCGGCCGGGCCGCTCCTGCTCACCGACTGGGGCCCGACCGCCGACCGCTGGTTCCGCAGCGGCATGGAACACAAGCGGGTCACCCTCGCGCGGCTGGCCCGGGAGTTCCCCGACGTGCGCTGGCTGCTCGTCGGCGACGACGGCCAGCACGACCAGGAGATCTACCGGGAGTTCGCCGCCGCCCACCCGGAGAACGTCGCCGGGGTGGCGATCCGCCGGCTCTCCCCGACCCAGTCGGTGCTGGCCGGCACCCTGCCCGCCCCCGCCGGTCGCCCGTCGTCGGGGCCGGTGGGGCAGAAGTGGCTGTCCGCGCCGGACGGCGCCGGCCTGTGGCAGCTGCTGCGCGACGCCGGCCTCGTCTAGACCTGACGCAACCCCACGGGTCCCGGCCGGGCCTGCCCGCCCGGCGGCCTGCCGTGCTGCGCTACGGTCCCATCCGACCCGCCTGGGTGCGGGAGGCCGGAGCGGGGGTGGATGGTGCGATACGTGCAACCACGGTTGGCACCCGACGAAACGGTTCTGTTCACCCAGCGGGGATACTTCCCCCCGTGGCGAATCTGGGCGCTGGCACTGGCCGCCATGGGCATCATGCGGACCGCCCTGGTCCTCCTGCTGCTCCTGGGCACGGGCTTGTATCTCCTGCGGACGGTGGTGGGCGTCTCGAGGTACTACGCCTGGGTCAACCGCCGTGCCAAGGGCCGTCGTTCCGCGTCTCGACGAGGGTGATGAGCCCCATGGACCCCGCGATCCGGGACCGCGAGCTGCGACTCTGGCAGACCCTGGGGCCGACCGGCTACCGCCTGCGTTCGGTCGGCGTTGCCGCCCTGCTGGCTCTGGGCGGGCTGGTGGTCTTTCTCGGGATCATGACCGTTATCAGCCACTTCCCCGGCACCGGGGCTGTCTACAAGGGGCCAGGAGAGCGCTCGGTGCGCGTGGTCGTCGGCACCTGCCAGCAGCTCGGCCCGATCAGCAAGCAAGGCTTCGGTTACTGGTGGGAGTGCGACGCCGCCGTGACCGGAGCCGGCGGCGCTGTCCGGAAGACCCGGATCGAGCGCTCGATCGTCACGCCCGAGGACCAGGGTCGGTCGCTCGTGTTGCGCGAGGGTTGCCGTGACAGGGAAGGGTTCACCGACTGCTCGTACGGCAGACCGACCAGTTCGTGGCTGGAGATGGGCGTGCTGCTCACCGGCAAGGTGGGGTGGATCGTTGCCGTCATCAGCGGCCTGACCGCCCTGGTCTACCTGACCCGGGCGCTCCTCGGGGCACCCCGCTACTGCCGCCTGCGTGGCGGCCGGCCAGCGGGCGCAGGATCATGAGCGGAGGTCGCCCGGCGTTGATGCCGATGAGGAACTGGGGTGCGTGGTTCGGCGGTCTGACGCTGTGGGCCGCGTTCGGATTCATGATGGTGATGTTCAGCGGGAACCCGGCGAACGGCTGGGGTGACCTGTTGCTGGTCGCCGCGTTCTTCGTCGGCCTCTGTCACCTCGTCACGCTCGCCGCCATGTTCTCCTACGTGAAGGTGACTCCGGCCGCCCTGCTGGTGGTCAACCCGGGACTGTCGACCGCGATACCGTGGAGTCGCGTCCAGGAGGTCGTCGCGGAGCATGGCCTCGTTGTCAGGGTCAGGGGTGGCGAGGACGTCCACTGCTACGCGTTCCAGCCCTCTGTTGTCGGCCGCCTGATGGGCTATCCGGGCGCCCATCGAGCAGCCAGCAAGATCGACAGTTATGGGAAGCGCGTTGCCCTCGCAGCCGGCAAGGACGACCCGGAAAGCGCGGTTACCTGGCGGCGCCATCTGCTGTGGGTGGTGGGTGGCTGGTCGGTCTTCGCGTTGCTCGTACCCTCGTTGGTCCGTGTCCTGTGAGGAGCAGTCAGACGCCCGATGAGCAGGTGACCGCGACCAGGCGTCGCACGTCCTACCGTCTGCACGTGTTGTCCTGGCGGCTGGCGTTCCTGGCTGGTGTCCTCACCGCGTTGGCCCAGGCGCTGCGCGCCAACCACGTCATCGGCCACCTGGCTTCGGTGGTCGTGGTCGTTCCACTTGTTGCGGTCTTCGGTGGTGCCTTGCTCCTGGCTCTCGTGACCGGCGCGATTCAGGCAGCTCACTTCTCGGTCAACCCTCTCGGGAGAGGTGCGGTGCAGCGGCAGGTCCGGTTCGGTCGCATGCTTCTGGTGGATCTGGTGACCCTGCCGTGGAGTCCCCATGCCCGTCGGGAGTGACCAACGGCCCGGTGTCGCCGGGCAGCGAGCCCCCGGAGTCCGCGACGCCAGGATCAGGACGACGGATTCCCGGCGTCCTGCGGTGCGGTGCCGAGGGACCGGCGAAGCATGGTGACCAGTTCCTCGGCTGCGTGGCGGCTGTCGAAGTCGGGGTCGGCCAGGCGTTCCGACACGATCGCGTCGATGGCCCCGTTCACGATGACGGCGGTGGCCTGCGGGTCGATGTTGGGCCGGTAGTCGCCGGCCGCCCGCGCCGCGTCGATCAGACCGGCGACCGCCTCCCGCCGACTGCGCGCGTTCGGCGTGTCAGCGATGCCGGTCTCCTCGCTCAACGCCTCGACGATCATCCGGGTGTGGTCCGGGTGGTCGCGCAGGTACGCCTCCAGGGACCGGACGTAGGCCTCCACCGCGGACGCGCCGGATCGTGCCCCGACTTCGGCGCCGACGTACGCGGTGAGGGACTCCAGGACCGAGGCGTAGGCGGTCCGCACGACCGCGTCCTTGGACGGGAAGTGGTAGAGGACGGCGGCCTTGGAGATGCCGGCCCCCTCCGCGATGCGGGCGAGTGAGGTGCCCCGATAGCCGTGCCGGGCAACCAGATCGATTGTCACGCCGACGAGTTGCGCCCGCCGCGCCTGCTCGGTGATCGTGAGTGGCTTGGCGGCGCGGACCTGCGCTGACATGGCGTCGTTCGGGTGCACCCGCTTACCGTACCGGCCCTCTCGCCCACCATTCTCTGACCTAGCGGTTGTATTTTCTACCGCGCGGTTAGTAATCTGACCTCATGGTAGTGAATGTCGTGCGGAGGATGGGCAGGTTCCTGTCGGCGCATCGGCGGCTCCTGATCCGGGCCGCCGCGGTGCTCGCGGTGATCACTGTGGCGATCGCGTATGCGCTGCGCGACCCCGCACCCGTCGGCTACTTCACGTCGGCAGAGTCCCAGGATCGTTTCGTGAGCGCCTACGCGGAGGCGATGGCGGACCTGCCGGCCCCCGACCGCACCCTCGACGTCCGGACCGGATACGGCGTCGTGCGGCTCTACCACTTCAGCGGCGGCACCGACCCGGCAGCCGCGCCCCTGCTGCTTCTGCCCGGCCGGGCGTCGGCGTCACCGGTCTGGGCGGACAACCTGCCGTCGCTGCTGCGGTCGCGCAACGTCTACACCGTCGACCTGCTCGGCGAGCCGGGCATGAGCATCCAGCAGCGCCCCATCAAGGACACGACCGCACACGCGCACTGGTTGCACGAGGTTCTGCTGGCGCTGCCCGAGCCGACCATCCACCTGGTCGGCGTGTCGTTCGGCGGTTGGACGGCGATGAACCTCGCTGTGCATCTGCCACAGAAGGTCGGCAGTGTCGTACTGCTCGATCCGGTCCTGGTCTTCGCTGACCTGTCAGCGGAGGTGGTGCTGCGGTCCATCCCGGTGAGCGTCCGCTGGGCGCCCCGATCCTGGCGGGACAGCTTCGCCAGCTGGACGGCGAACGGCGCCCCGGTGGAGGACGTACCGGTCGCCCGGATGATCGAGGCCGGCATGCAGGCGTACGTGATGAAGCTGTCCGCCCCGACCCGGCCGTCCGAGGACCAGCTCGCGGCGGTCGACGTCCCGGTGCTCGTCCTGATGGCGGGAAAGTCCCGCCTGCACGACGCTGGCGAGGCCGCGAAGCTGGCGGAGCGGTCCCTGAGCCACGGCACCGTGAAGACCTACCCGGACGCGTCGCACGCCATCAACGGCGAGTACCCGGACGAGATAGCCGCCGACATCTCCGCGTTCCTCAACTGACCAGCGAGTCCTCGTGGACGTCGGTCGGCATGACCGGGCCGCCTCAGCCCTGCCTCAGCCAGACCGCGCCCAGCGGCGGGACCTGGAGGGCCGCCGAGGCGACCATCCCGTGCCACGGCACGTCCTCGGCGTGCACCGCACCCATGTTGCCCACCCCGGAACCGCCGTAGTGGTGGGCGTCGGTGTTGAGCACCTCGGTCCAGGTGCCGCCAGCCGGCAGGCCGACCCGGTAGTCGTGCAGGGGCTGGGCGGAGAAGTTCGCCACGCACACCAGCGTCGAGCCGTCCGGGGCGATCCGGACGAACGACACTGTGTTGTTGGCGACGTCGTCACCGGCGATCCAACGGAACCCGGCCGGCTCGGTGTCCTGTGCCCAGAGCGCCGGGGTGTCCCGGTAGACCCGGTTGAGGTCGGCGACGAGTCGTTGCACGCCGGCGCGGGCCGGGTCGTGCAGCAGGTACCAGTCGAGGCCGCGTTCCTCGCTCCACTCCCGGTCGTCGGCTAGTTCGGAGCCCATGAAGAGCAGTTGCTTGCCGGGGTGCGCCCACATGTACGCCAGCAGCGCCCGTACGTTCGCCAGCCGCTGCCAGGTGTCGCCGGGCATCTTGCCGGCCAGTGAGCCCTTGCCGTGCACGACCTCGTCGTGGCTGATGGGCAGCACGTAGTTCTCGCTCCAGGCGTACGCCAGGGAGAAGGTGAGCTGGTGGTGGTGGTGCTGGCGGTAGATCGGGTCCTTCGAGGTGTAGAGCAGGGTGTCGTGCATCCAGCCCATGTTCCACTTGAACCCGAAGCCCAGCCCGCCGTCGGCGGTGGGGCGGGTGACCCCCGGCCAGGCCGTCGACTCCTCGGCGATCATGACGACGCCGGCGTGGTGCTTGTAGACGGTCGCGTTCACCTCCTGCATGAGCGCGATGGCCTCCAGGTTCTCCCGGCCGCCGTACTTGTTCGGGGCCCACTCGCCGTGGTTGCGGGAGTAGTCCAGGTAGAGCATCGAGGCGACCGCGTCGACCCGCAGCCCGTCGACGTGGAACTGGTCGCACCAGTAGAGCGCGTTGGCGACCAGGAAGTTGCGCACCTCGTTGCGGCCGAAGTCGAAGACGTAGGTGCCCCAGTCGGGGTGCTCGCCGCGCCGCGGGTCGGGGTGCTCGTAGAGCGGTGTGCCGTCGAAGCGCGCGAGGGCCCACTCGTCCTTCGGGAAGTGCGCGGGCACCCAGTCCAGGAGTACGCCGATGCCGGCGGCGTGCAGCCGGTCGACGAGGTGGCGGAACTCGTCCGGGCCGCCGAACCGGGAGGTCGGCGCGTAGTAGCCGGTCACCTGGTAGCCCCAGGAGCCGCCGAACGGGTGCTCCATCACCGGCAGGAACTCCACGTGCGTGAAGCCCAGCTCGGTGACGTACGCGGTGAGTTGTTCGGCCAACTCGCGGTAGCCCAGACCGGGCCGCCACGAGCCGAGGTGCACCTCGTAAACGCTCATTGGCTCCTGGTGCGGCTGCCGCTCGGCACGCCGGGCCAGCCAGTCCGCGTCGTCCCACCGGTACGTCGAGTGGTGCACCACCGAGGCGGTGGCCGGGGGCACCTCCGCGTACGCCGCGAGGGGGTCGGCCTTGTCCCGCCACTGCCCGTCGGCGCCCAGCACCCGGTACTTGTAGCGGGCCCCGACCCGGGCGTTGGGGACGAACAGCTCCCACACCCCGCTGGAGCCGAGCGACCGCATCGGCCAGCCGTCGTCGGGGCCCCAGCCGGTGAAGTCGCCGATCACCCGCACCCCACGGGCGTTGGGCGCCCAGACGCTAAACGCCACGCCCTCGTCGAAGACCCGGGCGCCGAGCGCCTCCCACAGGCGCTCGTGCCGGCCCTCACGGATCAGGTGCAGGTCCAGCTCACCGAGGGTCGGCGGGTAGCGGTACGGGTCGTCGTGGGCGGTGCCGTCGACCTCCACCCGGTAGTCGAGGACTGTGCCGTCGACCTGCGCCTCGAAGACGCCCACGTCGTGCACCCGCTTCATCGGGTGCCGCTCGTCGCCGACGAGCAGCGCGACGTCGCCGGCGCCCCGGCGCATCGTGCGGATCATCGTCGAGCCGTCGGCGGGGTGCGCGCCGAGCAGCGCGTGCGGGTCGTGCGTCGCGCCGGAGATCAGTTGGTCCATCGGTCGTCCTTCGGGGCGGGAGCGGTCGGCGCGGAACGGGACGAGCGCGCGGCGGCCGAACGGGCGGCGGACAACCGGGACGCCACAGTGGCCGGGGTCGTCGTGGCCGCAGTCGTCGTGGCCGCAGTTGTCGTGGCCGCAGTTGTCGTGGCCGGGGTTGTCGTGGCCGGGGTTGTCGTGGCCGGGGTCGTCGGCGACGTGCCGCCGGAGAGGTCGTCCGGCACCTCGGCGACGGTGAGGTCGGCCGGCTCGGCGCCCGCCGGCTGCGGCACGCTCGGTGGGGTCGGGCGACGCACTGTCAGCACGTGTGCGGGTTGCAGGTACGGGTCGAGCCGTACCGCGTTGCGCTGACCCCAGTCGTAGGTGGTGCCGGTCAGCTCGTCGTACACGCTGAACCGTTCGTGCCAGTCGAAGCCGAGCGCCGGCATGTCGAGGGTGGTGTTGCCCCACTGCACCTCGCGCGAGTCGAACGAGCAGATCACGAGGACCGTGTTGCCGGTCTCCGGATCGTGCTTCGACCAGCAGAGCAACGCCGGATTGTCGATCTCGTGGAAGACCAGGTTGCGGAGCTGGTGCAGGGCCGGGTTGTCTCGGCGTACCCGGTTGAGGGTGGCCAGGAACGGTGCCAGCGAGCGGCCCTGCGCCTCGGCGCCGGCCCAGTCCCTCGGCCGCAGCTGGTACTTCTCGTTGTCCAGGTATTCCTCCGCGCCCGGTCGGGCCACGTGCTCGAACAGCTCGTAGCCCGCGTACAGGCCCCAGGAGGGGGAGAGCAGCGCGGCCAGCACCGCCCGGATCTTGAACATCGGCGGGCCGCCGTGCTGCAACGACTCGTGCAGGATGTCAGGGGTGTTCGGCCAGAAGTTCGGCCGCATGTAGTCGGCCGCCTCGATCAGCTCCTCGCAGTACGCCCGCATCTCGGCCGCCGTCGTGCGCCAGGTGAAATAGGTGTACGACTGCGTGAAACCGATCTTGCCGAGGCCGTGCATGATGGCCGGCCGGGTGAACGCCTCGGCCAGGAACAGCACGTCCGGGTCGACGGCCTTCACCTCGGCGATCAGCCAGTGCCAGAAGTCGAACGGCTTGGTGTGCGGGTTGTCCACCCGGAAGATCCGGATGCCCTCGCCGACCCAGTGCAGCACCACCCGCAGCACCTCGGCCCGGATGCCCTCCGGGTCGTTGTCGAAGTTGACCGGGTAGATGTCCTGGTACTTCTTCGGCGGGTTCTCCGCGTACGCGATGCTGCCGTCGGCCCGGGTGGTGAACCACTCCGGGTGCTCGGTGACCCAGGGGTGGTCCGGCGCGCACTGCAACGCCAGGTCCATCGCCACTTCCAGGCCCTGTGCCGCCGCCGCCTGGATGAAGGCCCGGAAGTCCGCCGGCGTACCCAGATCGGGGTGGATCGTGTCGTGGCCGCCCTCGGCGGCGCCGATCGCCCACGGTGAGCCCACGTCGGTCGGCCCGGCGGTGAGCGCGTTGTTGGGGCCCTTGCGGTTGACCCGGCCGATCGGGTGGATCGGCGGCAGGTAGAGCACGTCGAAGCCCATCGCGGCCACCCCTGGCAGCCGCTCGGTGGAGGTCGCGAAGGTGCCGGATCGGCCGCCCGCCGCTCCCTCTGAGCGGGGGAAGAACTCGTACCAGGCCGAGTAGAGCGCGCGCTTGCGGTCAACCCAGATCGAGTACGTGTCACCGGCGGTGACCAACTCCCGGACGGGGTGCTCCCAGAGCAGGTCGGCCAGCGCCAGCGCCGGGCCGACCCGCTGCGCCAGCGGCAGGTCGGTGTCGACCAGCGCGGTGAGCGCGTCGGCGACCCGGGGCCGGTCGGCGGTCGGCACGAGGCCCCGGGCTGCGGCGAGCACCCGCGCGCCCTCGGCCAGGTCGTTGGCCAGGTCCTCCGGCCCCTGCCCGGCGGCGATCTTCTTGGTCACCGCGTTCTGCCAGGTCAGGTACGGGTCCTGGAACGCCTCGACGGAGAAGGTCCACGAGCCGACGGCGTCCGGTGCGATGGTGGCGTGCCAGCGGTCCTGGCCGGGCTCGCCGGGGCGCATCCGGGTGAACGGCCGGCTCGCGCCGTCCGGCCCAGCCCACACCACGTTGCAGCCCAGCGCGTCGTGCCCCTCCCGGTAGGCGCGCGCCGACACCGGAACGGGCTCGTCGACCACCGCCTTGGCCGGGTATCGCCCGCACGAGACGACGGGGGAGACGTCTTCGATCGGGAACCGTCCAGTCACTCCGCCAACCTACTGCGCGAGATCCGTTCGCGCGCGGCCAAGCCCGCCGGTCCGCCCCACACGCGGTGCCGCGCCTCGAGCCGCCCCGGCAAGATCCGCATACTTTCGGCGAAGTTGCTGCCTCAAGGGGTCGTCGACGCGGCAACTTCCCTGAAGTTGTGCGGATCTTCGTGATGCCGGCCCGGTGGGATCACCTGTAGTGCCCGCGGTCGGACGGGGGCCTCGCGCCCGAAACGGTGTTCGTCGCCCGCCAGGACGGCCAACCGTGCGGCCACGTGTCGGGCCAGTCGTCGATTCGGCCGGCCGGCACGATCCCGGTGGGGCTGAGCGCGTCTCGGGCGACCCGATCGGCGACCTCGCCGATCTCCACCGCGGTCAGCGGCGCCCACCAGCCGAACCGCTCGAGCGCTCCGTCGACCACAACCCGTGCCTGTTCCGACGGTATCCCCGCGGCGGTGAGGAACCACTGCAGGGTGCGGTGGCAGTTCCCCTGCCAGCCGTCGTTGTCGACGACGGGGGTGGCGGCGAACGCCATCAACTGTGCGACGGCGGCCTCCCAGGCGGCGACGACATCCGCCGCACCGGCAGCCCGCGTCGGCTCGACCGACGGCAGAAGGTGGTCGAAACGCTCAGCCAGGCTCTCCAACCAGCGCCGCCAGGCCAGCAGCGAGTCGGCGACGAACGTCGGCGCGTCAGCCGGCGCCGGGATGCGGTCGGTCACGAAGCCCACATGCTCCCGCTCCCACGGCCCCCAGTGCCAGCGGTAGGCCCACGGGCCGTACCTGTCGGACAGGATCACGCTGACGGACTCGACCCAGGCGAAGTCTTCTGATTCCCCGACCCACCCATCCTCACCGAAGACCGGCCGGGGAGGCGGCGGAGGCACCAACGTCCGGACCGCCACCGACATCTCGACCGGGTCGAACGGGTACCGCGCCGGGTCGACGTCCGCCCACGTCTCGAGAAGATGCCGCAACCCGTCGTCCGCCATGGCTCCGCATCGTGGCAGGCGGCCAACCCAGCGTCGAGCGAATACCCGCGAGCGGTGGCCCAGGGAGTCAGGCAGGCGGTTCCGCAGCCACGAACGATCCCTTGCCTTGGCGGGTGACAATCCAGCCCCGCTCCTCCAAGATCCGCAGGGCGTACCGCACCGGCCAAGCGCTTGATTGGTACTGCTCGCCCATCTCCGCGATCGACGGCAACTTGTCGTTCGGCCGCAATGTGCCAGCGCGGACCGAGGCCACGACGTCGGCAATGATCTGTTCGTACAGCGGTGCTTGCGGCATGGTGGCGCCACCTCTCGTCAGCGAGGTCGCCGCCGTTCTCGGGTAGCTCACCGGTGCGCAGGGACAGCCGGCACACGTCGGCGAGGGCGTCGTGGCGGCGTTGGCCTGGCGTGCGGGTGTCGTCGGGGCCGGTGGGTGTGGTGAGCGGATCGATGGCGGCGCGTAACGCGGCTGCGGTTTCGGTGTCGAGGATGCCGGCGAGGCGTAGCCGGCCGTCGGGTTGTTCGCTGATGGTGATGTGCCGGTCGCGGGAGGCCCGCGACTCCTGCGCCCGCAGCGCAGCCTCGGCGGTGGCGTCGGCGATGTCCGGGGCGACGTGGTCGAGGATGCGAGTGCCGAGTCTGCGAAGCAGAGTGGCGTCGAACTGCGCCGCCCAGTCGACGAGGACGCCGACAGCCTTGTCGGCGGCTTCCGTGCCGGCGGTGGTGCGGACGGTCCCGACCGTGGTGGCGATGACCCGGACCTGGTCCACGTCGACCGCTCCGCTGGTCAGCGCGGCCCGCATCCCGGGCGGGGCGTTGTCGAGCGTGGCGGCCAGCTCGACCAGGCGGCGCGCGGCCCCGACCCCGAGCCGCAGCCGATCCCGCAGCCACACCGCCGTCGAGGACGCGCCCTGCGCTGTCGCGGTGCCGCGACCATCCAGCTCCCGCACGAGGGTCAGCTTGACCGCGGCCAGCCGTTGCTCGATGCGGTGTGCGGCGTCCAGCGCCGCGACGAGGTCGCGCTCGGTGGTAACCCAGGCGGCCGTGTCGAAGCAGGCCGCCACCGCGGCCTCGGCCTGCTCCAACGCATCGATCACAGTGCGATACTAGAACAGGTGTACGACAACTTCGCTCGCCGTTGACGGCGGTGCCAGACAGCGACCGTCGCGCGGCCGGCAACGGTCTGGATGGTCCCGCTGGGGCAGCTCACCGACCCGGAGGTGCCGTAGCCTCCGGCCATGATCGAACGGGTGAAGGTCGCGGTTGTCGGCGTCGGTAACAACACCTCGGCACTGGTGCAGGGGCTCGCTCTCTACCGCCAGAGCGGCAGCCTGGTCGGGATCCGCAGGCCGATCATCGACGGGCTCGGGGTGGGGGACATCGACATCGTCGCTGCCTTCGCCACCTCCGCGGAGAAGATCGGTCGGGACCTGACCGAGGCGATCTTCCTGGCGCCCAACAACTTCCCCCGGCTGGACTGCGACCTGCCAAGCGCCGGTGTGCCGGTCACCAAGGGCCTCGTCGACGCGAGCGAGGTGCAGCGGGTGGCGGCGGCGCTGGCAGGGGCGGAGGTGCTGCTCTACTCGGCGCCGAGTGGCCGGCCGAAGACCGCCCAGGCGTACGCCGAGGCAGCCCGCACGGCGGGTGTCGCCTTCATCAACACCACAGCCGACCCGGTCGCCCGCGATCCAGAGCTGCTGGACAGCTTCGAGGCTGCCGGTCTGCCGTTGCTCGGCGACGACCTGGCGAGCCAGTTCGGCACCTCGGTGCTGCACAACGCGCTGCTGCGGCTCCTGAGGGAGCGGGGCCTCACGCTGGTCAGCTCCTACCAGGTCAATCTGGGCGGCACCGAAGACTTCCGCAACCTGGTCGAGAACCCGAACACCAAGAAGCAGTCCAAGCTCAACGCTCTCTCGGAGGCGGACAGCGTCGAGGTGGCCCCGCTCGGGTACCTGCCGCATCTCGCGTCGCAGAAGGTGGCTCACCTCAACCTTGAGGCGCAGGGTTGGGGTGAGACAGCGGTGAGCCTCGACGTGAAGCTGAAGGTGCACGACCCGAGCGGCGCCGCCGGTGTCAACATCGACCTGATCCGCATCGCCGCCAGCGCGTTACGGAACGGGCGTGGTGGTCATGCCGCCGAGGCGACCTCGTTGTTCAAGTCGCCGCCGGGCACGGCGATCTGACGTCCGTCTGCCTCAGGCCGCGCCGACGGAGCGGTAGACCTCCAGTGTCTGTCGGGCGATGGCGTCCCAGGAGAAGTGCTGCACCGCGCGCCGCCGGCCGGCCAGGCCGAACCGCTCGGTGCGCGCCGGGTCGGCGAGCAGCGTGTTGATCGCGGCGGCCAGGTCGGCGACGAAGCGGGCCGGGTCCAGTGGGGTGCCGGAGCCGTCGGTGGCCTGCGCGATCGGCACCAGCAGGCCGGTCTCGTCGTCGGCCACGACCTCGGGGATGCCGCCGGTCGCGGTGGCCACCACTGCCGTCTCGCAGGCCATCGCCTCCAGGTTGACGATGCCCATGGGCTCGTAGACCGACGGGCAGACGAAGACGGTGGCGTGCGTGAGCACCTGGATCACCTCGGGCTTGGGCAGCATCTCGGCCACCCAGACCACGCCGGAACGGTTGGCCCGCAGCTCGGCGACCAACTCCTCCACCTCGGCGGCGATCTCGGCGGTGTCCGGCGCGCCGGCGAGCAGGACGAGCTGGGTGTCCGCCGGCAACTCCCGGGCGGCCCGCAGAAGGTACGGCAGCCCCTTCTGCCGGGTGATCCTGCCCACGTAGACCACGCTGGGGCGGGACGGGTCGACACCGAGTCGGTCGAGGGCATCGGTGCCCTGGTCCGGGGCGTACTGGATGGTGTCGATGCCGTTGTAGACCACCCGGACCCGGTCGGGGTCGATCTGCGGGTACGCGGTGAGCACGTCGTTGCGCATCCCGCCGCTGACCGCGATCACCGCGTCGGCGGCCTCCATCGCGGTGCGCTCGATCCAGGAGGAGAGCGCGTAACCGCCGCCGAGCTGCTCGGCCTTCCACGGCCGCAACGGCTCCAGGCTGTGCGCGGTCACCACGTGCGGCACCCCGTGCAGCAGCTTCGCGGTGTGGCCGGCCAGGTTCGCGTACCAGGTGTGGCTGTGCACCACATCGGTGCCGGCCGCGCCGGCGGCCATCTCCAGATCCACGCCCATCGTGCGCAGCGCGGCGTTCGCGCCGGTCAGGCCCGGCGATTCGGCGTACGCGGTGACGCCCGGCTCGGTGCGCGGCAGGCCGAAGCAGTGCACCCGTACGTCGGCGAGGCCGCGCAACTCCCGAGCCAGGTACTCGACGTGCACGCCCGCGCCGCCGTAGACCTCCGGTGGGTACTCGCGGGTGAGCAGATCGACGCGCAGGGATCCGGTGGCCGGGGAGGAGTCGGTCATGTGCGCACCCTAGTGCAGAAGACTCCCCGTACGAGTGGTGAAGTGGGACGCGGGTGGATAGCGTCGGGGCATGGCTGCCAAGGTGCTCGCGATCGTCCTGGCGGGTGGGGAGGGCAAGCGCCTGATGCCACTCACCACGGATCGGGCCAAGCCGGCCGTCCCGTTCGGCGGGATGTACCGCATGGTCGACTTCGTCCTCTCCAACCTGGCCAACGCCGGCTATCTCAAGATCGTCGTGCTGACCCAGTACAAGTCCCACTCCCTCGACCGACACATCACCAAGACCTGGCGGATGTCCACGCTGCTCGGCAACTACGTCACCCCGGTGCCCGCGCAGCAGCGTCGTGGCCCGTGGTGGTTCGCCGGCTCGGCCGACGCCATCTACCAGAGCTTCAACCTGATCAACGACGAGCAGCCCGACTACGTGATCGTTTTCGGCGCCGACCACATCTACCGGATGGACCCGCGGCAGATGGTGGAGGACCACATCGCCTCCGGCGCGGCGGTGACAGTGGCCGGCATCCGCCAGCCGCTGTCGATGGCCGACCAGTTCGGCGTCATCGAGGTCGGCGAGGACGGCAAGCGGATCCGGGCGTTCCGCGAGAAGCCCACCGACGCGGTAGGTCTGCCCGACGCGCCGGACGAGATCTACGCCTCGATGGGCAACTACGTCTTCACCACCCGGGCGCTCTGCGAAGCGGTCGAGCGCGACGCCGAAGACAAGTCCAGCAAGCACGACATGGGCGGCAGCATCATCCCGATGCTCGTCGAACGCGGCGAGGCCAACGTCTACGACTTCCGCGACAACGAGGTGCCGGGCAGCACCGACCGTGATCGCGGCTACTGGCGGGACGTGGGAACGCTCGACTCGTTCTACGACGCGCACATGGATCTGATCAACGTGCACCCCGTCTTCAACATGTACAACTTCGACTGGCCGATCTACACCGAGCAGCCGCCGTGGCCGCCGGCGAAGTTCGTGCACCAGTGGGGTGAGCGGGTCGGCCGGGCGGTCGGCTCGATGGTCTCCCCGGGTGTGGTGATCTCCGGCTCGCTGGTGGAGAACTCGATCGTCTCCCCGAAGGTGCGGGTGCACTCCTGGGCTCATGTCGAGGGCTCGGTGCTGATGGAGGGTGTGGAGATCGGCCGGCACGCTGTGGTCCGGCGGGCCATCCTGGACAAGAACGTGTTCGTCCCGGAGGGCGTCGAGATCGGCGTCGACCTGGAGAAGGACAGGCAGCGCTACACCGTTTCCGACAACGGCATCGTGGTGATCGGCAAGGGCCAGAAGGTCGTGCCGTGACCGACAGGCACTCCCCGAGGAGGATCCCGCAGTGACCCACCCCCGTGCCGGCCAGCCCGCCGAGCCCGCCGACCTGGTCGACGTGCCGCGCCTGGTGACCGCCTACTACGCCGAGCATCCGGATCCCGCGGACCCGGCCCAGCAGGTCTCCTTCGGCACCTCCGGCCACCGCGGCTCCAGCCTGCGCAACGCGTTCAACTCCGACCACATCCTGGCGGTCACCCAGGCGCTCTGCGACTACCGGCGCGAGCAGGGGCTGGACGGGCCGCTCTTCCTCGCCCGGGACACGCACGCGCTCTCCGCGCCGGCCGCTGTGGACGCCCTGGAGGTGCTCGCTGCCAACGGGGTCACGGTGCTGGTGGACAGCCGCGACGGCTACACCCCGACCCCGGCGCTGTCGCACGCGATCCTGACGCACAACCGTGGGCGGACCAGCGGGCTCGCCGACGGCATCGTCATCACCCCGTCGCACAACCCGCCCGACGACGGCGGTTTCAAGTACAACCCCACAAACGGTGGGCCGGCCGACACCGACGTGACCCGGTGGATCCAGGACCGGGCCAACGCCATCCTCGCCGCGGGGCTCAAGGAGGTCCGCCGGATCACCTACGCGCGGGCGCGGGCCGCCGACACCACCGGGGAGTACGACTTCCTCGCCAACTACGTCGACGACCTGCCGACCGCTATCGACATCGACGCCATCCGCGACGCGGGGATCCGTATCGGCGCGGACCCGCTGGGCGGGGCGAGCGTGGCGTACTGGGGTGAGATCGCCGAGCGGCACGGCCTGGACCTGACAGTGGTCAACCCGACAGTCGACCCGACCTGGCGGTTCATGACCCTGGACGGCGACGGCAAGATCCGGATGGACTGCTCCTCACCGAACGCGATGGCGTCGCTGATCGCCGCGCGGGCCGACTACCAGATCTCCACCGGCAACGACGCCGACGCCGACCGGCACGGCATCGTCACCCCGGACGCCGGCCTGATGAACCCCAACCACTACCTGGCGGTGGCGATCCGTCACCTGTTCCGCACCCGCACCGAGTGGGGGCCGGACGCCGCGGTGGGCAAGACCCTTGTCTCCTCGTCGATGATCGACAGGGTCGCCGCCGACCTGGGTCGGCCGCTGCTGGAGGTGCCGGTCGGCTTCAAGTGGTTCGTGCCCGGCCTGCTGGACGGCGCTGTCGGCTTCGGTGGTGAGGAGAGCGCCGGGGCGTCGTTCCTGCGACGCGACGGCTCGACCTGGACCACCGACAAGGACGGCCTGCTGCTCTGCCTGCTCGCCGCCGAGATCCAGGCCACCACCGGCCGTAGCCCGAGCGAGCACTGGGCGGAGTTGGCCGAACGTTTCGGTGCGCCCGCGTACGCCCGGATCGACGCCCCGGCCACCCGGGAGCAGAAGGCCGTGCTCGGCAAACTCTCTCCGGAGCAGGTCACCGCCACCGAGCTCGCCGGTGAGCCGATCACCGCGACGCTGACCACCGCCCCCGGTAACGGGGCGGCGATCGGCGGCCTCAAGGTCAGCACCGAGTCCGGCTGGTTCGCCGCGAGGCCCTCCGGCACCGAGGACGTCTACAAGATCTACGCCGAGTCCTTCCAGGGCCCCGACCACCTCAAGAAGATCCAGGAAGAGGCCAAGGCCCTGGTAGACCAAGCCCTAACGAAGTCCTGACCCACCCCCACCCAATCAGGTCGGTGGCGGACAGCCCCGCGGAGGAGGCGGCGAGTTGGCCCCTTGTCGCTCCCGGCCAACTGTGGCCCATGTCGGCG